>CANPWI010000019.1 GCA_947584125.1 uncultured Clostridia bacterium | reverse complement strand
AATAGTTCAAAACCATTTAAGGGAAATTTCAATGGAAATGGTCATACCATAAGTAATATGCAAGTATTAAATAAAAGTGATAATTATATAGGATTATTTGGATATGTAGGAGAAGAAGGAAGTGTAGAAAATGTAAAATTAAGTGATTGTAGAATAACTGGAACAGGAACATATGTAGGAGGAATAGCTGGATATAATAATGGAACAATAAATAAAGTGTGTACAAGCGGAAGCATAACAAATACTGATACTCATCAAGGGTTAGATACTCCTATAGGAGGTTTGATAGGAACAAATGGAAGTAAGGGAACTGTAAAAAATAGTTATTCAACAGTAAAAGTAGAAACAGTAGGTAAATGTATAGGAGGTCTTATAGGATATAATTGGGGAACAGTAGAAACGAGTTATGCAACAGGAAAAGTTACTGGAAATAGTTATCTAGGAGGATTAATCGGAAAGGATGGTAGTGGAACAGTAATAAATTCATATTGGGATACACAAACTTCAGGAATAGATAAAACAAGTTCAACAGCTAGAGGAATAGGCTTATCTACTACTGAAATGAAGACACGAGATAGCTATATAGATTGGGATTTTGATAATATTTGGGAATGGGTAGATAATAATTATCCAAGACTAAAATAATAAATATATAAAATTTCTTTGTATAAAATTAGTAAATCTTGTAAATACTACAAAAAAGTAGTAAAGGACTGAGATTATGAAAAGATTTTTTATAATTTTTATAATGATTATAAGTGTATTAATTTTATCTGTGTTTTCTGGAATTTATTTATATAAATTAAATAATAAAGAAGAAAAGGAAGAAATAGTAGAAATTGCTCAAAAGGAAAATATAATAAATAATAGCATAATAGAAACGAATTCGAATGAGGTAAAGGTAGGGCCAAATACAAAGCTTGTTTTGAAAAAGTATTATAAAGACTGTAAGCATACTATAAATTCTTATGTTGAGTTACCAAGGGAATTAGTAAATATGACAGAAGAGGATATACAAAATGAGTATGAGGATTGGAGTGTAGAAAAGTTTACAGAGGATGAGGTAATTCTTTTAAAAGAAGAACAGGGTTTTTGCAATGAACATTATTTATTAAAAGAAAAAGATGGATTTATTGCAGTATATGTAATTGATAAAACAGGAGAAGAGGTATTAAAGGAACTAACAGGAATATCTACACAATATTTACCGCAAAATGATTTGCTAAATTTAGAAAGTGGTATTAAGGTGTATGGAACAGAAGAATTAAATAAAACATTAGAAGATTATGAATAAAAATAGTATTGTAAATTATGTAAAGTTATGTTATAATATAAGTGTAAATGACTTTCTAGTCAGCAACCATATTAATTAACAATAAAGAAAAGGGAGGAATCTTCTATGGGAAAGACAACAATGGTTTATTTTAATAATAACTTTGAGGAAGATTATCGGATTTTAAGGACAAGTTCCAAAAAAATTGAAATTTTGTATGTTGAAGCATTTAAAAATGGTATTGCAACAATAAGTCCTATTGGTGGCTATAACATCAATGATTTTGCAGAGGTTTTGGCAGGCTGTTTTGAGGAAGATTCAAATTTTGCATCTGAATTATTAAGAGCTTACGAATGTGATGAGAATACTACCTTTAAAGGTATTCAGTTCACATTCAATGATGCAACAGTTACAGTTACGAAAGAAAATGCTGAAGCAAGCAGAATCTACGAGGAATGGAATGCTATTATGAATAAAAATTACGAAAAACATTGTAGCGAAAAAGAGGCATGGCTCAAAACTCCTGAAGGCCAGAAAATGTTAGATCAACAGAGAGAGGAAGAAAAGCGCAAAAAGGAAATAAAGGAAAAGGTTCTAGAAATTGATGAAACAGTTGAAATGGAATTCAAGGATGATGAATCTAAGAAAATTTGGGATAACTTTGTGGAAGCCAATTCCAAAGATCTTTATGGTATGGGTGTTATAATATATGCTCGTCGTTGGGCCAAATACATGCAAAAAATAATGGAAAAAGGAAAAACTGTTATTCAAATTGCTGATAAGGCTTCTTGTGACTGTGATATTGAAGGAATTACAGGCTTTATGTATGGATGCGCTGTCAATGTTCTAGTACAGAGTTGGAAATACGGTGAAGAACTCCGTAAATGGCACAATAAGGAATATGGTTATGAAGGAGATGATGCTTTCAATCCTGCTGTGCTGACAGTCAATGTGGGTTGAATTAACCTGCATAAAAAGAAAAGTTTTCTTTTCCTCGAAAGAGGTTTCTTTTTTTTATACAAAAATAATACCAAAATATATTTTTTGGTATTATTTTTCTTGTTTTATTTTTAAATTTTCTTTTTTTAGATATCCTTGTACATAGAATGACCTAAAATACATAATTAAAGAAAATACAGTAAGGAAAAGTGCTAAATAATAGATGTATATATCAAAATTAAAACTAAAGTTAAAATATCTAATCAACAATGAAGAAACTATTGCAATATAAAAAGTAACAGTTGAAAGTTTTCCATACCATTTACTAGATACAACGAGCTCTTTCCCATAAAGGAAAGATGCTCCTGCAATCATAAAAAATTCCTTTAAAATAACAATAGCTAAAATCCAAATAGGAATAATATCCTTAAGAGATAATGTTGCAAGTATGCAGGCAAGAGTAAGTTTATCTGCTAAAGGGTCTATTAATTTACCAAAATTAGTTATTAAATCATATTTCCTAGCTATAAATCCATCTAAAATATCTGTTAAACCTGATATTGTGAAAAATATAAATGCTAAAATAAAATTTTCTTGGATTAAGAAAAATACTATAATAGGTATTAAAAAGAATCTTAATATTGTTAGTATATTAGGTATATTTTTTAACATATTTTTTCCTCCATTAAAATTGTGGATAAATCAAAATTAATTTATTTTATAGATAAGTTCGTTATTTTCATAGTCTACTACAACTTTTTGTCCATTAGTTAATTCAGAGCGTAAAATTTTTTCTGCTAATTCATCCTCAATATATCTTTGAATAGCTCTTCTTAAAGGTCTAGCACCGTATTTTAAATCAGTACCTTTTTCTAATAAATATTCTTTTGCGGAATTTGTAACCTCTAAAGAAATATTTTTATCTTCTAATGATTTTCTTGTATCTTTTAACATTAAATCAACAATTTCAAATAATTGAGATTTTTCTAAACTTTTAAATATAACAATTTCATCTATTCTATTTAAAAACTCTGGTCTGAAAGTTTCCTTTAAGCTGGTTTCAATTTTATTTGTATCAATAGATTGTTTTCCAAATCCAATTGAGTTTATATTTTGGTTAGAACCTGCATTTGATGTCATAATAATTATTGTATTTTCAAAGCTAATTGTATTTCCTTGTGAGTCTGTAAGTTTTCCGTCATCTAATACTTGAAGTAGTAAATTAAATATATCAGAATGAGCTTTTTCAATTTCATCAAATAAAATTATAGAATAAGGTTTTCTTTTAACTTTTTCAGTTAATTGACCTGCATCATCATATCCAACATATCCAGGAGGTGAACCAATTAATTTTGAAACTGAGTGACTTTCCATATATTCAGACATATCAACTCTAATTATTGAGTCTTCAGAGCCAAACATTTCATAACTTAATGCTTTTGCAAGTTGAGTTTTACCAACACCAGTAGGACCTACAAAAATAAAAGATGGTGGTCTTTTGGTGCTTTTTAAACCTGCACGATTTCTTCTAATTGCTCTTGCAACAGCACTAACTGCTTCATCTTGACCAATAATTTTAGTGTGTAAGTTAGTTTCTAAATTTAAAAGTTTTTGAGTTTCAGCTTCTGTAATTTTTTTAACTGGAATTTTAGTCCAATGTTCAATTACTAATGCTATATCTTGAACTGTTAGTTGTTTTAATTTTAACTTTGATGAAATAGCTTCAATTTCTTCAACTATTTGACATTCACGAGTTTTTAAGTCAGCAGCTTTTTGATAATCTTCTGTTGAATCAGCTTCAGCAGCTTCCTCTTTTTGTTCTTGAACTAATTTTAGTTCATTTTTTAAAACCTCTAATCTATATAATTCTTTATTATTTAAATTTATTCTAGAGCATGCTTCATCTAAAATGTCTATAGCCTTATCAGGTAGTTTTCTATCATGTATATATTTTTCAGACATAACAACAGTTTGATAAATAACATCATTTGATATTTTTACTTTATGAAATTCTTCATAATATTTTTTAATACCTTCTAATATTTTTACAGTATCATTAATATCAGGTTCTTCAACTAATATTGTTTGAAATCTTCTTTCTAAAGCAGTATCTTTTTCAATGTATTTTCTATATTCTCTTAAAGTTGTAGTACCAATTAATTGAATTTCGCCATTTGCTAAAGATGGTTTTAAAATATTTGCAGCATTCATAGAATTTTCACTATCTCCAGAGCCAATTATATTATGAATTTCATCTATAACTAAAATTATATTACCAAGTGATTTGCATTCATCAATAATTGCTTTCATTCTTGCTTCAAATTGACCTCTAAATTGTGTACCTGCAATAACAGAGGTCATATCTAAAAGATAAACCTCTTTATTTAATAATTTTGCTGGAACTTTTCCATTTGCAATTTTTATTGCTAAACCTTGAGCGATAGCTGTTTTACCAACTCCAGGTTCACCTATTAAACAAGGGTTATTTTTAGAACGTCTATTTAAAATTTGTATCATTCTTTGAATTTCTTTATCTCTACCTATAACTATATCTAATTGGTTATTTTTTGCTTTTAATGTTAAATTAGTACCATAATTATCTAAAACTCTCTTTTTCTTTTCTTTAGGTTTCTTTTCTACTTTAACTTTTTTATTAGAGCTAGAAGACTGCTCATTTTTTTCACTTGAATTATTAGAGTTATTAGTATTATTGTTATTAAATATATTTCCAAGAACAGCACCTAAAGGCATTGAAGAGCCGTCGTTTGATAAATTTTGTATTTCAATATCTTGATTATTTAAATTTTCAGTAATATCATTAAAAAGTGTTTCAAATTGTGCAGTCATTTCTTCTAAATTAATGTTGTTATCATTTTCAACAGAAGCTGCTTGCTCTGCTAAAACCTGTAAAGGATTAATTCCTTTTTCTTTTGCACAATTATAGCAATAACCTTCTAAATGATTATCATTGTCTTGAGTTAATTTATTTGTAAATATTATTGCAACATTTTTTTTGCATACAGAACATAACATATATAAGTCTCTCCTTAATTTAATTTTTTACAGTAGTATAATAATACAACAAAATGCAGATATAGTCAAGTATATAGCAAACTATTAAAGAGAAAAATAATTAAAAAAATATTTACAAAAATATCATAAAAATATATAATATGAACTAATATAAAAAAATATAAATAAATGTGTAAAAAAATGTAATACAAATTATAGAATTGAAAAAGGAATGATAATAAAATGGGAGATATAAATGTATTTTCAGGGCCAATGAAATGTGGTAAAAGTTTGCAAATATGTAATGAATTTACAAGACAGCAAATTGCAGGAAAAAATATTCAAATGTTTAAGCCAAAAATTGATAATAGAGCAGGGGAAGATATAGTTAAATCAAGAGATGGAAAAAATATAAAAGCAACTAATATACAAAGAATTGAAGAATTAAAAAATTATAATCCAGACATTTATTTTATAGATGAATTTCAGTTTTTAGAAGGAGATATAGATACTATTCAGGATTTAGCACAACAAGGAAAAAAATTTTATATAGCAGGATTAAATTTAACAGCAGAAAAAAAGCCTTTTGGAAAAATGGGAGATTTATTATGTTTTGCAGATAATATAAAGATGCTAACATCAATATGCGAAATATGTAAAAATGATAATGCGGTTTACTCATATTTTAAAGGTGAGAAAAGTCAGGAAATTGTTATAGGAGATTCTGAATATATTCCTGTATGTAGAAAATGCTATGAAAAACTTACAAAAGGGAAAATTTAATATTATTTTAATTTTGCAGACAATGTTTCCAAAATTGGAAAGTAGATTTTCAAAATAAAAAAATATTATAAACTACTTGAAAATTAGTAAATATGGTGGTAAAATATTAAACATAATAAATAAAAACAATTTTAAGGACAAGGTAAATAGGTAAAAAGTATAAAGAGAGTGGAGGTAAGGTGAAAGCTCCATTACATAATAGCTTATTTATTATCACCTTACTAAGTTATTTTTCTGAAAATAAGTAAGAAAAGTCGTAAATCTGCGTTAAAGATATATAAAGAGAAAAATAAGAAAAACTTATTTTTAATATAGGTGGTACCGCGGAGCTAATTCGTCCTATTTGGATGAATTAGCTTATTTTGTTTTTACAAAAAATTAAGGAGGCGTTAAGTGAGAGAGTTAAAAGTTAATGGAATTTATAGACATTTTAAAGGTGATTATTATTTGGCACTAGACATTGTAACCAATAGTGAAACAAAGGAAAAATATGTTTTATATAGGGCGTTATATGGAGATATGGGGTTATATATAAGACCATTAGATATGTTTTTATCAGAAGTAGACCATGAAAAATATCCTAATGAAAAACAAAAATTTAGATTTGAACTACAAGAGATAGAAAGAAAAGGATTAAAATATAATAATTAAAGAAAGGATGAATTTGAAGATGTATAAAAAAGTTGAACAAAAACGGAAGAGTAGAAATTGAAAATGAAGTTTCAGATTTATGGAAAGAAAAAGATATTATTAAGAAAAGCTTTAATTCTAATGAAGATGGAGAGTATTTTACTTTCTATGATGGTCCACCAACAGCAAATGGAAAACCACATGTAGGTCATATTTTAACAAGAGTAATGAAGGATATTATTCCAAGATACAAAGTTATGAAGGGATATAAAGTAATAAGAAAAGCAGGTTGGGACACACATGGTCTTCCTGTTGAACTTGAAATTGAAAAGAAATTAGGTATTTCTGGTAAATCACAAATTGAAGAATATGGTGTAGAAAAATTTGTTAAGGATTGTAAAGAAAGTGTATTTACTTATGTTTCTATGTGGGAGAAAATGACAAACCAAATAGGATATTGGGTTGATATGGAAAACCCTTATGTAACATATCATAATGATTACATAGAATCTGTATGGTGGGCATTAAAACAAATGTGGGAAAAAGGTCTTTTATATGAAGGTCATAAAGTAATGCCATATTGTCCAAGATGTGGAACTGCACTTTCATCTCATGAGGTAGCTCAGGGATATAAAGATGTTAAGGATTTAACTTGTATTGCTAAGTTTAAAGTAAAGGGAGAAGATAATAAATATATTTTAGCATGGACAACAACTCCATGGACATTACCTTCTAACTTAGCACTATGTGTAAATAAAGCTTATACTTATATTGAAGCAAAGGTTGAAGACGAAATATATATTTTAGCAAAAGAATTAGCACCAAAAGTTTTAGGAGAGGAATACGAAATTGTTAAAGAATTTAAAGGTGAAGAACTACTTGGAACAAAGTATGAGCAATTAATGCCTTTTGCTAAAGTAGATGGAAAAGCATTTGAGGTAATTCATGGAGATTATGTAAGTTTAGAAGATGGTACAGGAATTGTTCATATTGCACCAGCTTATGGAGAGGATGATAGTTTTGTTGCAAAACAAAATGGAATTGCATTTGTAAATTTAGTAGATAAAGAAGGAAAATTTACAGATGAGGTTACACCATGGGCAGGGAAGTTTGTAAAGAAATGTGATGAATCTATTGTAGAATATTTAAAAGAAAATAATAAATTGTTTAAGGCAGAAAAACATCTTCACTCTTATCCACATTGCTGGAGATGTGATACACCACTTTTATATTATCCAAAAGAGAGTTGGTTTGTAGCTATGACAACTCTTAGAGATAAATTAATAGCTAATAACAATAAAATAAATTGGTATCCAGATACAATTAGAACAGGAAGATTTGGAAAATTTTTGGAAAATGTTATAGACTGGGGAATTTCTAGAGATAGATATTGGGGAACACCTCTTCCAATATGGTCTTGTGAATGTGGTCATAAAGAGTGTATAGGTAGTATTGAAGAATTAAAGAAAAAAGGAATTAATGTTCCAGATGATATTGAACTACATAAACCATATATAGATAATATCCACTTAAAGTGTGAAAAATGTGGAAAAGAGATGATAAGAGCTAAGGAAGTAATAGATTGTTGGTTCGATTCTGGTTCAATGCCATTTGCACAATTACATTATCCATTTGAAAATAAAGAATTATTTGAGAAAAATTATCCAGCACAATTTATTTCAGAAGCGGTTGACCAAACAAGAGGATGGTTTTACACATTGCTTGCAGTTTCAACTGCAATATTTGATAAAGCTGCATTTGAGAATTGTATAGTTCTTGGGCATGTTTTAGATAAAAAAGGTTTAAAAATGTCAAAATCAAAAGGAAATGTTGTTGACCCATTTGATGTAATGAACTCAGAGGGAGCAGATGCTACAAGATGGCATTTCTACACAGCAAGTAGTCCATGGCTACCAACTAGATTTTCTATTGATGATGTTGCTGAAACTGGTAGAAAATTTTTATCTACATTATGGAATGTATATTCTTTCTATGTTCTATATGCAGAAATTGATAAGTTTAATCCATTAGAATATGCAAACTTTAAATCAGATAATGTTATGGATAAATGGATATTATCAAAATTAAATACTCTTGTAAAAGATGTAGAAGAAAAATTAGATAAGTATGATATTACAAATGCTGCTCTTGAAATTGAAGAATTTACTGATGAACTTTCTAACTGGTATGTAAGAAGAAATAGAGAAAGATATTGGCAAGAAAATCTTACAGAGGATAAGATTGGAGCTTATGTTACTTTATATAAAACATTAGTAACATTAATTAAAGTTTCTGCACCATTTGTACCATTTATGACAGAAGAAATATATCAAAATTTAGTATTATCATTAGATAAAAATGCTCCAGAAAGTATACATCTTTGTAAATGGCCAGAGTATCACAAAGAATTAGTAAATGAAGAATTAGAAAAAGAAATGGGATTAGCTTATAGTTTAGTAAAACTTGGAAGAAGTGCAAGAAATTCAGCTAATATAAAAAATAGACAACCATTATCAAAAATGCTAATTTCAACTAAAGAACTTCCAGAATATTATTCTGATATTGTAAAAAATGAGTTAAATGTAAAAGAGGTAATACTTGGTGCAGACCTTTCAGAGTATGTAAATTATGAAATTATGCCTAATTTACCTGTACTTGGTAAACAATATGGAAAATTAATACCTCAAATTAAAAAAGCAATTTCTGAGATGAATCAAGCAAGTTTAGCTATGAAAGTTAAAGCAGGAGGAGTAGAAAAAATAAATATTGATGGAACAGAGATTGATTTAAGTAGCGAAAATTTATTAGTTACAATGCAAGGAATTGAAGAATTTGCATTTAGTGGAGAGGGAGAAATTGGTGTTGTACTAGATACTCATATTACACAAGAGTTAAAAGAAGAAGGATATGTTAGAGAAATAATATCAAAAATTCAAAATATGAGAAAAGATAGTGGATTTGAAGTATTAGACAAAATAACTCTATTTGTTACAGGTAATAAAATGTTAGAAGATATTATAGAGAAAAACAAAGAAAGTATAATGAAAGATACATTAACAGAAAATATTGTTTATGGAGAGGAAAAAGAATATACAGATACTAATATAAATGGCGAAAGTCTAAAAATTAGTGTAGAAAGAAAATAAAAAGTTTTATGAAAAACTTGCAGATATTTACATAATATGGTATAATATAAATATATTTTATAATAATCCCTAGCAGCAAGGGAGATACTACTTTACTAAAGGAGGAGTTTGACATGAGATATTATGAAGCAAATGAGGTAGTATTATGTCCTCTTGAAATATCAGGCCAAATCACAGCAGGTATTTTAGAGGAAATTAAAAGAAAAGCAAGAGAAAATGGTGGAACTTTAAGAAGAGAAGAAAAAGGTCGGAACGACTATTTTATTGAATTCTCTTTTGGGAGTTTAATCGATAAGCAGAAGTTTCTAGATAGTATTAATAAATAGTAAAAATATAAAATCAGAGGTGCTGCACTCTGATTTTTGTTTTAAAAATTATTAAATAAGCATATAATATTTATAGAAAAAATATAAAGGAGAAAAAAGTTGGAAAGAATAAGATATTTTGACCATGCTGCAACAACAAAGGTGAAAGAAGATGTATTAAAGGAAATGTTACCATATTTTAGTCAATGTTATGGTAATCCATCCTCAATTTATAGTATAGGAAGACAAAATAGAAAGGCGATAGAAGATGCAAGACAAAAAGTTGCAAAATCACTTGGAGCATATCCTAAAGAAATATATTTTACAGGAGGCGGTAGCGAAAGCGATAATTTAGCTATTAAAGGAGTTGCTTATGCAAATAGGGATAAAGGTAACCATATAATTACAACAAAAATAGAACATCCAGCGGTGTTAAATACTTGTAAAACATTAGAAAAACAAGGATATAATGTAACATACCTAAATGTAGATGAAAATGGATTAATAAATTTAAAAGAATTAGAAAGTGTAATTAATGATAGAACAATTTTAATAAGTGTTATGTTTGCTAACAATGAAATTGGAACTTTACAACCAATCAAAGAGATAGGAAAAATAGCTAAATTGCACAATATTTATTTTCACACAGATGCTGTTCAAGCAGTAGGTAATGTAAAGATAAATGTTGAGGAACTTAATATAGATTTACTTTCTATGTCTGCACATAAATTTTATGGTCCAAAAGGTGTAGGAGCTTTATATGTAAGAAATGGTGTAAAATTTGATAGAGTGTTAGATGGTGGCCATCAAGAAAAAAATAAAAGAGCTGGAACAGAAAATGTAGCTGGAA
Source organism: uncultured Clostridia bacterium (assembly GCA_947584125.1). GTDB lineage: Bacteria > Bacillota > Clostridia > TANB77 > CAG-508 > CANRMR01. The sequence continues at coordinate 4,589 of CANPWI010000019.1, read as the reverse complement.
TTGTTGGACTTGGAAAAGCTATTGAAATTGCAGATAAAAATTTAGAAGAATATAATAAAAAATTAACTACTTTAAGAAATTATTATATTTCAGAGGTAGAAAAAAAGATACCTTATATACAAATAAATGGAGATAGAGAAAATAGATTACCTGGAAATAGCAATATATCTTTCAAATATGTTGATGGAGAATCTTTACTTTTAAATTTAGATATGAAAGGAATATGTGCATCAAGTGGCTCAGCTTGTACATCAGGTTCTTTAGAACCATCACATGTTCTTGTGGCAATAGGCACACCAAAAGAATTAGCACAAGGTTCATTAAGAGTAACTTTTGGAGAAGAAAATACAAAAGAAGATGTTGATTTCTTAGTAAATGCTTTAGTCGAAATAGTAGAAAGGTTAAGAAAAAATTCACCAATCTACCAAGATTTTATAGAAAAACAAAAATAATAAAAAGCAGACTTTAAAATATTAATTTAAAGTCTGCTTTTATTTTAGTTATTATTTTGGAAATTTTCGATTAATTTTTCAACAATTTGAATTGCATTAGAAGCTGCTCCTTTTCTAATATTATCTGCAACTACCCATAAATTAACACCATTTTCAACACTTTCATCTCTTCTAATTCTTCCAACAAAAACCTCATCATGACCTGTAGCATTTGTTGCAATTGGATATTTATTGTTTTTTATATCATCACATACAATTACTCCTTTTGCATTTTTTAATTCATTTTTTAATTCATCTAAATCAAAAGAATTTTCAAATTCAACATTAATAGATTCACTATGAGAATTAATTACTGGAACTCTTACTGTTGTAGCTGTAATTTTTAAATCTGGTCTACCTAAGATTTTTCTAGTTTCATTAATCATTTTTTCTTCTTCTTTTGTATATCCATTATCTAAAAATACATCTATATGTGGTAAACAATTATTAAAGATAGGATATGGGAATTTTTGAGGTGCTAATCCTTTAATACCATTTTCTAAATCGTTAACACCTGCTTTTCCAGCACCAGAAACAGCTTGATATGTAGAATATACTATTCTTTTTATTTTATATTTATCATCTAATGGTTTTAATGCAACTACTGCTTGAATTGTGGAACAATTAGGATTTGCAATAATTCCATGATTTTTTTCTATTTCATTTGGATTAACCTCAGGAACAACTAATGGAACATTTTTATCCATTCTAAAAGCACTACTATTATCAACTACAATGCAACCATGCTCAGCAGCTATAGGTGAAAATTTTTTAGATGTACCTCCACCAGCTGAAAATATAGCAAAGTCAAATCCTTCATCAAAAGAATGTTCATCAAGCTCACGAACAGTATATTCTTTGTTCATAAAAACTAATTTTGTACCAGCAGATCTATACGAAGAAAAAAAAGCATATTCTGAAATTGGTAAATTTTTTTCCTCTAAAACTTTTAATGCTGTTCTACCTACAAGGCCTGTAGCACCAACAACTGCTAATTTAAATTCTTTATTATTACTCATAAATAACCTCCATTTAGAGCAAGAAAGCTCTAACAAATAATATTATAAAATCTTTTTAATATTTTGTAAGATTAACTACAATATTATTTTATAGCGAATAATATAAAAATAAATAGTTATTTAATTTTATTATAACTATTATATGATAAATATATAAAAAATGTAAATAAAAATATTATGTTTTTTTATATTGCAAAAATTAGTAAAAGAATATATAATAAATATAAGGTTATGCGGGTATAATTTAGTGGTAGAATGTCATGCTTCCGACCTGATAGCGTGGGTTCGATTCCCACTACCCGCTCCATATTTTAAAAATTTAGCCTAGAATACAAAAATTAAGTATTCTAGGCTTTAAAAATTACTCTTTTTTATAATTAAGCAAATAAATTCAAATACCAAATAAACAATTCCTAACATTACTATTGGATTTTTTACATCTATTTGATTTAGAATATTGAAATTTAATAATATAAAACTAAAAAATATAAATATTTATGAAATACTTGACATATACAAACAAATGTTTTATAATGATAAAAATTATATAGGGATGTGATATGAATGAAAAAAGATATTATAAAAACAGAAATGAAAGTAAAAGATAATATAGTTGGAGTAATGAGAGTTGAAAATGTAGATTACATTTCATTAACGGATTTAGCAAAATATGAAAATCCTAAAGATCCATCTGGTGTTATAAGAAATTGGATGTCAAATAAAGATTCTTTTGCCTTTTATAGCTTATGGGAAGAATTACACAATGATAATTTTAATTCCGTGGAATCCCACAGAATTAAAATTGACGAAGTCGGTTATAATCGTTTTACAATGACTCCAAATCGTTGGAAAAGAGAATTTAACAGCATTGGAATTATTCCAAGTAGTGGAAAATATAGTATAGGAACATTTGCTCATCCAGATATTGCTTTTGAATTTGCAAGTTGGTTAAATGTTGAATTTAAACTATATCTAATTACAGAATTTGAAAGGCTAAAACAAAATGAAGCATATCAAAATGAAATAGCTAAAAGGCAATATGAAATTTTACAAGATCATAAAGGGATTAAAAGAATAGAACATTTAGATAGCAATATGCAAAGACTTTTAGGAAAAAAATAAGGATAAAATAATCCGTAATTTATTCGAATTTAATAATAGTAAAAAAGTAATACATAAATCTCATTTAGTATAGAATTTTTTTGTTACTTATAGTATAATTTTGTTGAATTATAGACAAAGGTGATAAAGTAATGAAAGAATTTATATCAATTCTTATAAGTTTTATATTTATGAGTATAGCAGATAGTATAGATTCAGCATTCAATAATTTAATTAGTATTGATGCTATAGTAGTAACTGGAAGTTTTTTATTAATAGATTCAATTTTTAAATCTTTCGGAGAAATAGGTATATATACTTATAGAACAACAAGAAAAAATGAATGGCAATATTTATGGTTTAATATTATATTTGGAATATTAATGGGAATTATAGTTTTCATTTGTAAAAATTTGATAGTAAATATATTTGACTTGAGCGAAATACAAAAAGATATGTTATCTATATTATTAAATTTTTATATTGCTTATGTAGTATTAGGAAGATTATCAAATGGTATTTTTGAAATAATAAGACTTAAAGGACAATTAAAATTATATAGGAAAAGTCTAATTGTTTACTATATTTCTTTAGTTGGATTAGATGCAATAGTTTATATACTTACTAAAAATTTAACATTATTATTTATTGCAACTATACTATCTTGGATCATATCAATTATATATATGCTATATAACTTAAAATTAAAGTTTGAATTTCCAAATAAAGAATCTTTAAAAAATGTAATTAAGTATGGATTTGCATATTCTTCTGAAAGATTATTATCTAGAATATTTTTACTATTATATGGAGTAGTTGCAAGCCATATGGGAACTGAAAATTATTCAATACATACCATTTGCTATTCTGTATGTTTAACTCTAGAAATTATTACAAATGCATATCAAGCAACTTTAATGATTAAAGTTCCAGAAGGCAAAACTTATGAAGAACAATATAATAATTGTATGAACATGAGAAATAGATGTTTTGCTTTAATTATTATATTGAATTTTGTATTTTCATTTATCTATTTAATAATATCACATGGTAGTTTGCCATTATATAGATGTTTTCCATATATTATTTTTTACTCACTTGGTGTATTTGGATTATATCCATATGAAACATACAAAACTTTATGTATTACTCAAGGAAAATCAGTTATATTATTGGTAGGTTCTATTATTGGAGTCATAATAAGATTTTTAATTTGTTTATTATTTATAAATACTCCTTTTGCATTATTTGTATTTGGAATAGTAAACTTTATTGACTTTTATTCTAGAAGTATAGTTTATAGAATTTTTCTATCTAAATTACATAAAAAAGAAAAGTTAAATACAGTATTATAGATGACCTAAAAAACTTTTTAAAGAATTAAAAAATTTTATCCAAATGATTTAATATATCCAGAGGAACCAAATATTTAAAATAAAGGAGAGTATGATATGAAAGAATTAGATAAATGGATAGATGTAAGGAAAAAACAAGTAAGAGAAGTAACCGATATGGATATTACTATTGTAAAAGATGAAAAATTAAATTCATATATAACTCTAAAGGAAATAAAGGAAGTAAGTATGCCACATATAATACCTGTAAATGGAAATTGGATTACAAAGTTAGATAAAAATTTTACTATTTTGGAATATACTCCTTTAGATAAGTTATATAATGTAAGAGTGCATATAAATGATAAGTTGGAAATACTAGAGTATTATTTTGATATAATTCTTGAAAACAAAATAGAAATTGTTGATGGTCAAACTGTACCTTTTTATAATGACTTATATTTAGATGTTGTATTTTACCAGGAAGCTGCTACAAAGTCATCTAGTTTTATATTACTAGATGATATGGATGAACTAAAAGAAGCATTAAAAATTGGTAAAATAGATGAAGAAGAATATAACCTTGCATATAATGAATCGAATAAACTCATAGAAGAACTAAAACAAGGAAAAAATATATTTGT
>CANPWI010000018.1 GCA_947584125.1 uncultured Clostridia bacterium | reverse complement strand
GACAAAAATTATAATAGTAATTATCAGACTAGTAATATTTATAAATTTTTTTGTGTACATTTTTTACCTCATTTTTTGGATTTTAATAGATTAATTTTAGATTAAAAATTTTTAGATTAAAATTTTATTTTGAATTAATTAACTTTTATTATCTTATCACTTTTATGTTAATTTGTAAAGAACTTTTTATTTACAAATTTCGACAAAAAAAATAGGCAAGCAATATTTGCCTACCTACTGTAAAACATTACGTAAATTTTCAATTTTATTATACTCATTTTACTAATTACATACAATTCCATCTATTGCTTTGTTAAAGATAAACATCTTTAAACTTTCCATATTGCCTGTTTCATAATACTTTGTTAGTTCATTTCCAAAATTTATATCTTCTTCTATTGGAATACTTATAATACCTTTACCATTTTCAATCATTATTTTATTTGCAAACAACATAGCTGTTCTTTTATTTCCGTCTGAAAAAAACTGTGTTCTCATTAAATAACACATTATAGTAATTGCTCTTTCAGTTACACACTTAATTTCATTAAATTCTTTTAATTTATTAGATACTGTTTCTTCATTTGGTAATTCAGGTACCCAATTTGTACCACCTATTTTAACATCATAAATTCTCATTTGTCCTGCTCTATCTATTAAATTTGCTCCAATAAGTCCGATTAATTGATTTTAATAATTCTATATTGCTTTCATTATTAATAGAATTTAGAATAAATAACCATGCATGTTTTAAATTATTTATTGTTTGTATTTCATCTAATCTAAGTCTTGCTACATTTCCTCCATCATATAGCTTTTGAGTTTCTGGATATGTAATATCAATTCCTTCAATATGAGAACTTTTCCAAATACTATCTACAATATTTCTTTTTGCTAAAAAAATATTTTGTTCAATCGTCATATTATATTTATCTTCCATATAATTACTCCTTTTTCTAAAAGTTATTATACTATATTTTTTTATCCGAATAATCCTTTCTTCTTAATTGGAGGTTGTTCATTCATTGTTTTTGCAAGTTCTACTAACAAATCTCTTTGCTCCTTTGTTAGTTTCTTTGGAGTTTGAACTACAACTGTAAAAATAAAATCTCCCTCATAATTTCTGTTTACATTTTTAAATCCTTTACCTCTAATTCTAAATCTTGTTCCTGTTTGTGTTCCTTCAGGAATTTTGTATTTTTCTTTAGACCCATCTACAAGTGGAACTTCTATTTCTGCACCTAATGTTGCTTGAGTAATTGTAACTGGTATGTCACAATATACATTATTGTCTTGTCTTGTATATATTCTATGTCTTTTTATATGAACTGTTATGTATAAATCTCCTTTTGATCCACCTTTTGAACCTGTTGCACCTTCTCCTCTTAATACTACTGTTTGATTATCATCAATTCCTGCTGGTATTTTTACATTTATTTTTACTGATTTTTTTACTTTTCCTTTACCTCTACAATTTTCGCAAGGTTCTTTAATAATTTTTCCATCTCCATGACATGTTGTACATGTTCTTGTAGTCTGCATTTGGCCAAGTATTGTATTTTGTACTTGTTTTATTTGACCTGTTCCATGACAAGTAGGACAAGTTTCAACACTGCTTCCTTTTTTTGCACCACTACCATGACATACATCACATTCTTCTTCTCTTGATAATGTAATTTCTTTTTCTACTCCTAAAAATGCTTCTTCAAAGGTTAATTCTATATCATATCTTAAATTCGCACCTTTTGTAGGTCCATTATTTGCTCTTGATGATGTTCTTCCTCCAAAGCCACCTCCAAAAAATGATGAGAATATATCTCCTAAATCTCCCATATCAAATCCATCAAATCCTGATGTTGAATAAGAATAATAACCTCCTTGACCACCGCCAAAACCTTGTGGACCATTATGTCCAAATTGATCATACATTCTTCTTTTTTGTGGATCTGATAAATTCTCATAAGCTTCATTTACCTCTTTAAATTTTGCTTCTGCTTCTTTTTTATTATCTGGATTTGCATCTGGATGATATTTTTTTGCAAGCTTTCTATAAGCTTTTTTTAATTCCTCATCTGTTGCATTTTTGTTTACTCCCAACACCTCATAATAATCTCTTTTTTGTTCTGCCATTTCTTTTCCTCCAAAAAATAGAGGTCAAATTTCAGACCTTCTGCTATCTGACCTCTAATATCAAAAATTTAAATTTCAAATTTTTGATTTTTATTTATTTTCTCCATTATCTTCAACATTATATTCTGCATCATAAACATTTCCATTTTCTTGAGTTTGTTGTGCTCCAGAATTTTCTGATGCATTTGCTCCTGCATTTGGATTTGCTTGACTATATAGTTTTTCAGAAATTTCATAGAATACTTGTGTTAGTTTTTCTGTTGCTTGTTTAATATTTTCTGTATCTGTTCCTTCTAATGCTTTCTTTACATTATCAATTTCTGTTTCTACTTTAGCTTTTTCTTCTGCACTTACTTTGTCTCCTAAATCTTTTAATGTTTTTTCACTATTGTATATTAAACTTTCAGCATTATTTCTAACTTCAATTTCTTCTTTTTTCTTTTTATCTTCACTAGCATGTGCTTCAGCATCCTTAACAGCTTTATCTATTTCTTCATCTGATAGATTTGAACTTGCTGTTATTGATACATTTTGTTCATTTCCTGTAGCCATATCTTTTGCAGATACATGAACTATACCATTTGCATCTATATCAAATGTAACCTCTATTTGTGGTACTCCTCTTGGTGCTGCTGGAATTCCTGTTAATTGGAATCTACCAAGTGTTTTGTTGTATGCTGCCATTTCTCTTTCTCCTTGTAGAACATGAACTTCAACACTTGTTTGTCCATCTGCTGCTGTTGAAAATACTTGAGATTTTTTAGTTGGTATTGTAGTATTTCTTTCTATTAATTTTGTAAATACTCCACCATAAGTTTCAATTCCTAGTGATAAAGGTGTTACATCTAATAATACTAAATCTTGTACATCTCCAGATAAAACACCTGCTTGAATAGCTGCACCAATAGCAACACATTCATCTGGGTTTATACCTTTATCTGGTTCTTTTCCTGTAATTCTTTTAACTGCTTCTTGAACAGCTGGAACTCTTGTTGAACCTCCAACTAATAATACTTTGTGTAATTTATCAGCTGTAATTCCTGCATCTTTTAATGCTTGATTTACAGGTCCTATTGTAGAATCTACTAAATCACGAATTAATTCTTCAAATTTAGCTCTTGTTAAAGTAATATCTAAATGTTTTGGTCCTGTACTATCAGCTGTAATAAATGGTAAATTAATATTTGTTTGTTGTACTCCTGATAATTCAATTTTAGCTTTTTCTGCTGATTCTTTTAGTCTTTGCATAGCCATTTTATCTTGTTTTAAGTCAATTCCTTGTTCTTTTTTAAATTCTTCAACAAGATAATCTATAATTCTTTGATCAAAGTCATCTCCACCAAGTCTGTTATTTCCACTTGTAGCAAGAACTTCAAATACACCGTCACCAATATCTAGTATTGATACATCAAAAGTTCCTCCTCCTAAGTCATATACTAATATTTTTTGATCAGCATCTTCTTTGTCCATTCCATAAGCAAGTGATGCAGCTGTTGGTTCATTTATAATTCTTAATACCTCTAATCCTGCAATTTTTCCTGCATCTTTAGTTGCTTGTCTTTGAGCATCATTAAAGTATGCTGGAACTGTTATAACAGCTTGTGTTACTTTTTGTCCTAAATAATTTTCTGCATCTGTTTTTAGTTTTTGTAATATCATTGCAGAAATTTCTGGAGCTGAAAATGAATCTCCTTCTATTTTTACTTTTTTATCTGTTCCCATATCTCTTTTTATTGAAATAATTGTATTTTCTGGGTTTGTAACAGCTTGACGTTTAGCTATTTGTCCTACTAATCTTTCTCCATTTTTAGAAAAAGCAACTACAGATGGTGTTGTTCTATTACCTTCTGCATTTGGTATAACAACTGGCTCTCCTCCTTCCATAACTGCTACACATGAATTTGTTGTTCCTAAGTCGATTCCTATAATCTTTCCCATTTTAATTCCTCCTAAATTTTATTTTTTATATTTTTCTATTTTTGTTCTTTTGTAAATTTATATTAAAAATTTAATAACAACTTTGATTTAAGCTAATTTGCAACTACTACCATTGCATGTCTAATTACCTTATTTCCTATTTTATATCCTTTTCTAAATTCTTCTTTAATTTCTTTTTCTCCTAAGTTTTCATCTTGTATACTGCTTACTGCTTCGTGAAGCTCTGGGTCAAAGGTTTTTCCAACACTTTCTATAACTTGAACTCCCTGTGATGATAAAACATCTGAAAATTGTTTTAGTACAAGTTCTACTCCTTGTTTAAAGTTTTCATCTGATGTTTCTACGCTTACTGCTTTTTCTAGATTATCAATTACTGGTAAGAATGCTGAAATAATATCTCCTAATAAAGTATTGTATAGCATTTCTCTTTCTTTTGAACTTCTTTTTTTGAAGTTATCAAATTCTGCCATTAATCTTTTTAATCTATCCATTGTGTCTTCTAAATCTTGCTCTACCTTTGTTTTGTTTTCATTTGTTTCTTGATTTTCTGTTTTTTCTGTATTTTCCATTTTTTCTTCTAATTCTTCTAAATTTTCTTCCATTTTGTTTTTCCTTTCTTTTTTTGTGGGCAGGCATGGAAACCTGCCCTTACATATCATTATTTTTTTGTTTTTTGTGGGCGGGCATGGAAACCCGCCCCTTACATTTTTTATTTTTCGTTTAATTTTTTGCTGATGTATTTCATAACTGATATTACCTTTGAATAATTCATTCTGGTTGGGCCTATAATTCCTATTGTTCCTAAATCTTTATTTCCTATTGAATGTTTAAATGTTACTACACTAAAATCTTTTAGTTCTTCATTTTCATTTTCTTCACCTATATATACATTTATGTCTTTTGCTATTCCTGTTTGTAACATATCAAGCATTAATTCTTTTTCGTCTAATATATTTATAAAATTTTTTGCTAGTTCTAAGCTTTTAAATTCTGGTAATTCGAATGCTTTATTTGCACCTTGTAAATATAGCTTTTCTTCTTCATGAATTACTTTTTTTAATTGTTCTATAATTGGTCTTATAACATTTACACTATATTTCATTTCACTAATAAGATATTCTTCAAGTGGTTTATCTATTATTTCTAGTGGTTGTCCTTTTAATTTGTTATTAAAGATATAGTTAACTGTATCAATTTGTTCTTGTGTAATATCTTCATCAAATTTTATTATTGTTTCCTTAACCATTGCTGCATCTGTTAAAATAACAGCCATTAACATTCTGCTACCTAATAGTACAAATTTAATTTCTTCTATATTATGTTTTATTACATTAGGTCCAATACTTACAGTTGTATAGTGTGTAATTTCAGATAAGGTAGTGGTTGCTATTTTTGTTAAATCTTCTATTTGATTTACTTTTGTTTCTAATTTAGATTGAATATATTTAATTTCTTCTAAGCTTATATTATCATCTTTAAGTAGTTCGTCAACATAAAATCTATATCCTTTTGCTGATGGTACTCTTCCAGCTGATGTGTGAGGTTTATCTAGATATCCTATTTTTTCTAGTTCTGCCATTTCATTTCTTACTGTGGCACTACTGTATTCTAATCCATATTTATTAACAAGAGTATTTGAACTAACGGGTTCTGCTGTATTAATATATTCATCTACAATAGCTTGTAATACTTTCTTTTTACGATTATCCAACATTTATTTTCACCTCGTTTTAGCAATACAGATATTCGACTGCTAAATCTGTATATATATTATATCCAAAATTAGCAATTGTCAACCCTATTTGCTAATTTTTTTGTGAATTTTTTGTGAAAAAAGCTGTAACATATTTGTTACAGCTTTTTTACTTTTATTATTAGTTTTGTGTATATGGTAATACAGCAATATGTCTTGCTCTTTTTATTGCGATTGTAATATCTCTTTGATGTTTTGCACAAGCTCCTGTTGCTCTTCTTGGTAAGATTTTTCCTCTATCATTTATGTATTTTCTTAGTTGTTCTCCATTTTTATAATCTAGAACTAAATTTTTATCACTACATAAAGGACATACTTTTTTTCTTACTTTTCTGAATTTTGGATTGTAGTCCTCATCATTGTTTCTATTATTTTTTCTATTTTGTTTTTTATCTGCCAACTTATTTCCCCCCATTTCTTTTATTACATTTTATTTAGAATGGTAAATCATCTGTTGATGACATTTCAAATTCTGAACTAGCACTTGCTACTTGTGTACCAAATGTATTTTCAAAGTTAGCTGCACCTTCTCCATCTCTTCTTGAATCTGCAAAATATGCTTCTTCTGCAACTACTTCTGTAACATAGTGTTTTTGTCCTTGTTCATCATCCCAAGTTCTTGTTTGGATTCTACCAATAACTCCAACTTGTTGACCTTTTTTGAAATATTTACTACAAAATTCACCTAATTTACTCCAAGCTACAATATTAATAAAGTCTGCTTGTCTTTCTTCCCCTTGTCTAACAAATCTTCTGTTTACTGCTAAACTAAAACTTGCTACAAGAGTGTTATTTGTTTGTGTGTATCTAACTTCTGGATCTCTAGTTAATCTTCCCATTAAAATAACTTTGTTCATATTTTAGTACCTAACCTTTCTTAAGGCTATATGTTGTTATTATTCTTCATCTTTTCTTACTACGATAAATTTAATAACTTCATCAGCTATTCTATAATTTCTTTCAAGTTCAGCTATTAACTCTGGTTTTGCTTCGAAATTGTATACTACATAGTATCCTTCTTTGTTCTTTTTGATTTCATAAGCAAGTTTTTTATTACCTAGTTCATTAATAGACTCAAGCTTTCCATCTGTATTAATCAAATCTTCGAATCTTTTAATTGTGCTTTTAATCACAGCTTCTTCTAAATTTGGATTAATAATGATAACACTTTCGTATTTATTCATTATTTTTCACCTCCTCTTGGATTATTAACCCATAGATTACTATGAGTAAGGAATTTTTCCTATATTATAAAAAAACGATAAAATAGTAATGTTTTTTTACAACATTGCTATTTTACCATATTTTTCTATATATTGCAAGCATTTTTTTATATTTTACTCTGAATATAATTTCTTATAATCAATATTTAAAGCATAATAATTTTTACCTTCATATTCTATACCTTGTAAATAATAAATAGTTTGTGTTTTTTTATTAATTATATATTTATCGTTATCTCCATATTCTCCTGTTCCATAATTTATTGTTAAGTTAGGTAATTTAGATAAATCTAATTCATAATATTCATCATCATCATTTGGGTTAATTTGATTAATATCATCTATGTATGTTGAAATTGATATTCTTTCTCCTTTTGTTGGTAATATATTGTACTGAACATTATATAGTGAAACTTTATCTTTTATTTTTTCTATATCAACATACATTTTTTCTAATTCATCAATATCTGTTTTATCTGATACATTATATACTGTTGTTCCTATTATAATAGACATTAATATAACAGTTATTACTAATGCTACTATAGTTATACCTTTATTTTTTTTCATTTGATTCAATCCCTTCTTTTGTATATAGTTTACTATTAAATAATTTTAATTTCAAGTTAAATTTAAAATTATTTTATCTAATATGAAATTTCTTAAGAATTTCTATTATATAAATTTTACAAGATTAATCTGTAGGTTTACATTCTTCTAGATTTTTTGTTAAACCAATTATTCTCTTTCTTATAGAATATTTTTTATTTTCGTTTATTACCAAATACCATAAATATACTATTATAAATAAAATTGAAATATTTTTTAAATAATATATTAAAATACTACTAATTGCTGTAATTATTATTATAGATATATTAGACAAATTATTAGTAAACTTTTCTGCATATCTTATTCCTTTTAATATATGTACAATTTCTTTTAAAATTCTTCCTCCATCTAAAGGATATATTGGTATTAAATTAAATACTGCTATGATTAAGTTTGCATATATTATATATGTTCTAGTTTCATCTGATAGATTAAATTTAAATAAAAAAAATATTAATGCTATTATTATGTTTGTAATTGGACCTGCTAATGCTATTACAGCTTTTTTTAAATTTATAAGAGATGCTTTTTTTATTTTTTTATTATAATCTTTATTTGATACATTAAATGATATTGATAATCCAAGTGGCATTAATTTTAATTTTTTGGGTTTAAATCCCATTATAATACCTGTAATTAAATGTCCTGTTTCATGTATTATCGCAAATATCATTACTAATGCATATATTTTTATTTGTCTAGTAAAGTAAAACAATATAAAAAATAGAAATATTTTCAAATCAAATTTTATTTGCATAATATCCCCCTTTTAAAAATCTAATACTAATCTTGGATTAACTTTTCTATCATCTACAATTATTTCAAAATGTAAGTGCGGACCTGTTGCATCTCCTGTTTGCCCTACCTCTGCAATTATATCTCCTTGTCCAATATGCTGACCAACTGAAACATTTAATTTATTGCAATGAGCGTATAATGTTACAACATTTTGATTTTTTATTTCTACAAAATTTCCATAACTTTGAGATGTTGTAGCAACTACTACATCTCCTTCCATACTTGCTTTAATTCCAGTTCCTGTATTTGCTGCAATATCAATTCCGTAATGCTCTGGTGTAATTAAATTATTTGTTACCTCTCGATTACCAAATTCTGATGTTATAATTCCTTCTATAGGTTTTATTAAGCTAAAATTTTCTTTAACATATTTAGCATCTTGCTCCATTTGACTTAACGGTACTTCTTGTGTAACAGTATTTTCACCATTTTCTATATTCTGTGTACTTTCTGTATTTTCAGTATTTTGAGTTTCTGTATTTGTATTATTTTCTTCATTTCCTATAACCTGCTCTTCATTGTTGGTTTCATTTTTTTCTAAATCTTGCTCATTATTTTCATTATTACTAAAAAACTGCCCCATATAATTTTGTACATTATTAATAATCATTTGCAAATCAATATCATAATTTAATATATTTTTTGTATTAGAAATTATGTCTTCAGAAAATATATAGTTTGTTGTATTTATTAAATGAAATATAAAATATATTATTAAACAAATAAGCATTTGAATTATCATTTTCTTTAAAACTGAATATTCTTTTTTATTTCCGACATTTACAGTTGCTACTGTTTTTCTATTTGTACTGTTTTTTCTTCTTGCATAAATTTCTTCTGCCCTTCTAATTCTTTCTTCACTACTTAATATTTTTTCCATTTAAAAAAACACCTCTTATGTAAAAATATATTTTTTAATCTATATTCTTACATTTGGTGTTTTATGATAATTTATTTTATTAAAAATGCTATTATACTTATAAAAGCTATAATTATTAATGCTTTATTTAATTTTTTTATTTTATTATATTTTTTTTGTAAATTTTTGTGTTGACTTATATTTTTGTTATCTCTTTCTATTTCTGAAATATAACTTGTAACAAGCATTTCTGCTTCTTTTACAATATAGTCTTTTGAATTTTCTTTTTTTGATTCTGCTTTTAATTTTTCTTCAATATTATTATTTTTTGCAAATTCTAACTTTTTTATCTTTTTAGTATTTTTCAAAACAACAATTGCCTCATCTACAATATTAGATGGTAAATCTTTTAAAACTACTATATTTTTCATATTACTTATAATCATTATGTATCATCCTCCTAGAAAAAATCTAAAACTTATTTAAATTCTTTCCATTTTTCTTATGTTTATACATAATTTATAATACTTTATTTATTCCTTTAACAGTTACCCCTACCATCTTTTTTATTAATTTATTTGGTGTATTTATTAATTCTTCATAATTTTTTAGTGGTGTATCTTGCTTTTTTGCAACTACTGCTTTAATACTAATATCTCCAATTTTAAATTTTTCTTTTTCTAAACTTTTACCAAGTTCTGTTTTTCTATTTGTAATTATTATTCTTCCAAGATTTTTTTCATGAGATACAGCAGAGTCTACCACTATAATACATGGTTTTTCATATTTTTTATAAATTGTATTTAAGTTTTCTTCTATATTATCATAAGTTAAATTTTTTTCTACCGTACCTATAACATCAAACTTATTTATTTTAAATAAACTTTGCCCTACAAGTGGTCCAAAGGAATCACCTACTATTTTATCTGTTCCTATACATAAAAAAATATAATTTGAAAATTTATTTTTTGTTTTTATAATTTCCCTTCTAAATTCATTTACAAATTTATTTTTTGAATCTATCATGTAAATTCCTCCTCTTGTACTTCATCTACTATAATATTATTACTTACTATTAATAATAATGTTTATTTCATCATCTTTATTATATTTTTTTATAATATCTGTTGAAAAACCTGCTAATTCATTTGAAATAATTATTGTTTTATAATTTTTTTTAACATAAGAATCTATTATATTATCTGTTTGTTCTAAATCATTTATTTCAATTACAGGAAATCCAATATTTTTTACGAAATTAAAATTTTCTTTATCAGTACTTGATTTTATCCAAATCATTTTCATACTAATCATCTCCAATTTTATTTTCTTACACTTTTTTATTTTTATTCGCTCTATAAAACAAAAAACTAAAAAGCTTTGCTTTTTAGTTTTTATTTTAATCATTTGAAATTATATGTTTTCGTGTCATTTCTAATAAATTTAATTTTGTAAATCCTACTACCTGTGTTTTTGACCTATCCTTTTTTAAATTATCTTCAAAAATTTCTATTATTTTTTTCTTATTTTCTTCTTCCTTCATATCAATATAGTCTATAACTATAATTCCACCAATATCTCTTAATCTTAATTGTTTAGCAATTTCTATACTTGCTTCTTTATTTACTGTAAATACAGTTTGCTCTAAATCCTTTGTTCCAACATATTTGCCGGAATTTACATCTATTGCAGTTAGTGCTTCTGTAGAATCTATTGTTATAAAACCACCACATTTTAACCATATTTTTCTATTATTACATTTTTCAAGTTGATTATCAATGTCATACATTTTTAAAAGATTTTCATTTTCTTTTAATATTACCTCAATATTTTCATTTTCTATATCTTTTAAAATTTTATTTACTTTTTCTTGTAATTTTTTATTATTAATTAAAATTCTATCAATTTTTTGTTCTATAATGTCTAAAATAAATTTTTCTATTAAATCAGGACTTTTATATATTAATTTTGGTGCTTGTTTTTCTTCTTTTGATGATTTTAATATTTTATTCCATTTATCTATTGCTGATTTAAAATCTTTTTCTATTATATCTTTTGATTTTCCTTCTGCTGATGTTCTAATAATTGTACCATAACCTTCTGGTAATATTTCCTTTGCAATTTCTATTAACCTATTTTTTTCTTCTTCTTTTTCTATTTTTTGCGAAACAGTTATAAAGTCTGCATTTGGCATAAGTACACCAAATCTTGTTGGAATACTAATATGAGTTGAAACTCTTGCACCTTTTTTATTGGTAGCATCTCTTTTTACTTGAACTAATATGTTCATTCCTGGTTTTATTACTTTTTTTATATCATAACCTTTAATTATTTCCTCAGCATTTTCTTTTTTCTCATCAATTTTAGGTAATATATCTTTTAAATGTATAAATGTATTTTTAGTTTCTCCTATATCTATAAATGCTGCTTGCATACCTGGTAATACATTTTGTACCTTTCCAATATATATATTTCCTTCTATTCTAGTTTGATTGTTATGTTCCTCATATTTTTCTAATACTATTCCATTTTCAACTAATAGTGTTGTTAGTAATTCTTCATTTTGATTTATTATTATTTCTCGCATTTTATTCCCCTTTTAGTTAAATTTATTCATTGATATATCAATTCCATTTTTTAAAATTTCTTCTACAGCTTTCACTGCAATATTCTTGCCTTCCTCTAAAATTTCCATTTCTTCTTTTGTTATATGACCTATAACATATTCTATCATATTGTCTTTATTTTCTGGTTTTCCTATACCTATTCTTATTCTAGGAAAATTTTCTTCTTTTAAATGGTGAACTAATGATTTCATTCCATTATGAGTTCCAGGTCCACCTTTTTTTCGTACTTTTATTTTTCCTGGCTCAACATCCATATCATCATATATAACTATAATATTTTCGTCTTCCATTTTATAGAATTCTTTAAATTTTATAACACATTCTCCACTTAAGTTCATATATGTTTGTGGTTTTATTAAAACTACTTTTTCATCATTAATAATTCCAGTTCCATATAATCCTTCAAATTTATTTTTTTTAACATCTATATGATATTTTTCTGCTAACTTATTTATAACATCAAATCCCATATTATGTCTTGTGTTTGAATAATCACTTTCTGGATTTCCTAATCCAACTATTAAATACATTTTCCTACCTCTTTATATTTTTTCTATTCTATTTTACATTGTTTTTTGAGGCTTGACAAGTATTTTTTCAAAAATATTGTGTATTTTTCAACACAATTTCTACATTTTTATTATATTTATTTGCTCTTTTTTTCATATATATATATATCTTCTTATGCTTATTTTTTTATATACACAAAGAACTAAGTCCTTTTTGTATTTTTATATAATAAGAAATTTCTAGTATATAAAAATACATAATGAACTTAGTTCCAAATTTAAAGTAAATTTTATTTCTTTTCTATTTTTAAATCACTTTATCTTATCATTTTTTATTTTACTTTTATCTTAATTTTGGATAGTTATTATCTACCCATTCCCATACTTTATTAAAATCCCAATTATTACTATAATTACTTTTAGTTTGCATTTCTGTTGTAGTATAGCCTGTTCCTTTTTTACTTTTTGTTTCTCCAGAAGTTTCTGTATCCCAATATGAATCTGTTATTGTTCCAGAACTACTTCCTACTAATCCTCCTATATTTGTTGTAGTTCCTGTTGCTGTAACTTTTCCTATTGCATAACTTGTTTCTATTGCTGCCAAATTGTTTCCAACTAATCCTCCTACACTACTATATCCTTTTATCTCTGCTGTTGAATAACAATTTCTTATTTTTCCTCCTGAATTATTTTTTCCAACTAATCCTCCTACCAGCGTTCCTCCTGATGTTACTTTTCCTTCTGTATAACATTTCTCTATTGTTCCATAATTGCTTCCTACTAGGCCTCCTACATACGCAACAGTATTACTAGACTGACCATTAGTTATTGTTCCATTTGTACTTACTTTACTTATTGTCCCTTTATTACATCCCACTAAGCCTCCTACATACTCTTTATTTCCTTTTATACTATAATTTTCTATTTTAACATTTTCTATTGTAGCTCCTTCTTCTACATATCCAAATAGTCCTGTATAATTTTCACTTCTACTTATTGCAATATTACTTATTGTATGTCCATTTCCTTTAAATGTTCCTGCAAAATATTTTGAGCTACTTTCTCCTATTGGTATCCAATTTGTTATTTCTTCTATTTTTATATCTTTTTCAAGTTCATAACAAGCTTCTAATTCATCATGTATTAAATTTAATTGTTTTTCTGTTGATATTTTATATGGATTATCTTTTGTTCCTATTCCTGTCATTAATGTATATCCATTTAATATATTTTTCATACCTTCTGGTGGATCTCCAAAATCTTTTAAATATGGACAAGTTTCTCCATCTTGTATTTCCCATACATCACTAAATTTCCAAGTCTTTGGATATAATGCTTTTTGTGTTAATGCAGAAAATAATACTGATGTTCCATGCTCACTTTCTTCCACTCCAGATGTTTCCTTATTCCAATATGAATCTGTTATTGTTCCAGAACTACTTCCTACTAATCCTCCTATATTTGTTGTAGTTCCTGTTGCTGTAACTTTTCCTATTGCATAACTTGTTTCTATTGCTGCCAAATTGTTTCCAACTAATCCTCCTACACTACTATATCCTTTTATCTCTGCTGTTGAATAACAATTTCTTATTTTTCCTCCTGAATTATTTTTTCCAACTAATCCTCCTACCAGCGTTCCTCCTGATGTTACTTTTCCTTCTGTATAACATTTCTCTATTGTTCCATAATTGCTTCCTACTAGGCCTCCTACATACGCGGCAGTATTACTAGATTGACCATTAGATATAGTTCCATTTGTACTTACTTTACTTATTGTTCCTTTATTATATCCTGCTAATCCTCCTACATGAGCTTTATTTCCTTTTATACTATAATTTTCTATTTTAACATTTTCTATTGTAGCTCCTTCTCCTACATATCCAAATAGTCCTGCATAATTTTCATTTTTACTTATTGTCATATTACTTATTGTATATCCATTTCCTTGAAATGTTCCTTGAAAACTTTTTGAGCTACTTGTTCCTATTGGTGTAAAGTTTGTTACCCCATTTAAGTCTATATCTTTTCCTAGCTGAACTGTTAATCCCGAATATGTTGTTCCATTATTTACTGATGTTGCAAAGTCTTGCAATTCTTGTGCATTTGTTATTATTAAATTATTATTTTGTACACTTATATTATCTACTCTATATTCTTTTTCATTGTCTAGTTTATCTTTTGTTGTTATTATATATCCTCTTACATATTGAGTATATGGTGCTGATATTCTTTCCTCTACCACTTGTTCTTCTTTTGTTCCTTCGTAATCTTTATTAGGCTCTAATACTGTAGATTGTATTACATTACTTGTTTTAGTCTCACTTATTAATTTTTCTATTTTTATGCTTACAAGTCCTGATTTGTCATCTTTTACTTTTGCTGTTAAAGTTAATGTTTCTTCATTAAAGTTTACATCTTTTATTTCTGGTCCTTCATTATCTATCATTGTTACTTCTAAATTTGCTGTTATTTCTCTTCCTCCATATTCCATCTTTGCATATATTATACAGTTTTCTGTTATTTCTTTACTTGTTGTATAGTCTCCATAGTTTTGTCCACCATCTATACTTATTTTCTTTGTTACGCCTGTTAGCTTTGGCCAAGTTACTGTTACAGTTTTTGCTTTTGTATATTTATCTGGATTTGTTACACTTATTACTATTTCATCTTGATAACTTTCAAATGATTTTACCTCTATTTCTTGTTCTTTATTTGTTACCTCTCTTTCATTTCCTGCTTTATCTCTTGCTCTCATTGTTACTTTGTGTGTTCCTTCTGATACTCCTTCGAATGTATATTGTCCTGTTTTATTTGTTTGCCAATTTCCATCATCTAATTTATATTTATATATATCTATTTCTGATTTTCCATATTCATCTGTTGCCTCTTCATCTTCTGTGCTTCCTTTTACTGTTATTGTTCCTATTCCTACTGTTACCTCTTGTGTAAATTCTTTTGGTGGTATTTTATCTATATTTGTTATTTCTAAATTTCCTGATATTGTTTTTCCATTTGCTTTTGTTAGTCTTACAAATACATTGGTATTTGTAGTTACTTTTTCTTCTCCTGTATATGGTGCAAAGTTATCTGTTCCATCTAAACTTATTTCCTTTATATCTGATTCATCTTTACTTACCCAGTTTACTGTTAAGGTTATATCTTGATTTGTCCAATCTGTTGTATTTGGTTCTATTGTTAATACCTCTAATATGTTTTCTACTTTTATTTCTTTTTCTATTCTTTTTCCTATATTACTTATTAATCTTACTTTATATACTCCGTTTTCTGATACTTCAAATTCTTCACTTGCTGTAGTTTTTCCTTCTTGATATTCTATTGTTTTAGTTACTTTTCCAGATACATCTATAAGTTGTAATTTATTTATTCCAAATTCCTCATCTTTTGCTGTTGCTATTATTTTTACTGTCAATTGGTC
>CANPWI010000017.1 GCA_947584125.1 uncultured Clostridia bacterium | reverse complement strand
GATTCAAGAAGTCCAAGAGATGGTAAAATTATCGAACAAATCGGTACATTTGATCCTATGACAGATCCATCTACAATTAACTTAGATATGGAAAAAGTACAAAAATGGATAAAAAATGGTGCAAAACCAACAGATACAGTTAAAGCTTTAATTGAAAAAGCAGGAAAATAAGGAGTAAAATATGAAAGAAATTTTACAAGGTATTATTGAAAATTTAGTAGAAAACAAAGAAGAAATTTCTATAAATGAAAAAAACGAAGGTTCTTCTATAGTTTTTGAAGTTAAAGTAGCAGAAAAAGATATGGGGAAAGTTATAGGAAGACAAGGTAAAATGGCAAAAGCAATTAGAACCATAATGAAAGCTGTTGCAATAAAAGAAAATAAAAAAATTCAAATTGAATTTATAGGATAGGTATTTGTATTATGCAGAACTTATTAGAAATAGGTCAAATAGTAAATTCCTATGGAATAAAAGGATTTATGAAAGTTGTTCCATTTACAGATGACATTACCAGATTTGAAAAATTAAAAACAGTATATGTAGAAATAAAAAAAGAACTTGAAGAATTAGAAATAGAAGAAGTTAAATATCATAAAAACTTAGTTCTTTTAAAGATAAAAGGTATAGATGATATTAATGATGTAGAAAAATACAAAAATTGTTATTTAAAAATAGATAGAAAAAATGCTGTAGAATTACCAGAAGATACATATTTTATAGTAGATTTAATAGGTATTGAAGTCTATGATGAAAATCAAAAACTTTTAGGAAATATTATAGATGTATTTCCAACTGGTAGCAATGATGTGTATGTCGTTAAAGATGAAATGGGAAAGCAAATTTTATTACCTGCAATAGCAAGTGTAATAAAACAAGTAGATATTAAAAATAAAAAAATGGTAGTAAATTTATTAGAAGGGCTTGTGTAAATTGAAATTTGATATTTTAACACTTTTTCCAGAAATGTTTGAAAGTTTAACTAAAAGCATTATTGGAAGAGCAATGGAAAAAGAACTTATATCTATAAACCTAGTTAATATCCGAGATTTTTCAAAGGATAAACATAAAAAAGTAGATGATACACCTTATGGTGGAGGTGCTGGAATGGTAATGAAACCAGATGTTGTATATGATGCATATAAATCTGTAAAAGATAAAAAAGCAAAAGTAATATACCTAACACCTCAAGGAAAAACCTTAAATCAAGAAATTGTAGAACAACTTAGTAAAGAAGAACATTTAATTTTACTTTGTGGTCACTATGAAGGAATTGATGAAAGAGTTTTAGAAGAAATTGTTGATGAAGAAATATCTATAGGAGATTATGTATTAACAGGAGGAGAGCTTCCAGCAATGGTACTTATTGATTCTGTATCCAGATTCATAGAAGGAGTATTAAGTGAAGAATCTACTAAAGAAGAGTCTTTTTCAAATGGCCTATTAGAATATCCACAATATACAAGACCAGAAGTATTTATGGATAAAAAAGTACCAGATGTTTTAATATCAGGACATCATGAAAACATTAAAAAATGGAGACAAGAAAAGTCTATAGAAATTACTAAAAAGAAAAGACCAGATTTATTAAAAAATATAAAAAATTAATTGAATGAAAATATGTATGAATAAATCATACCGCTATTTTATTCGAAGAAGAAGGAGGAAATAAAAAATGGATATTATAAAATCTATTGAACATGAACAATTAAAAAACAAAATACCAGTATTAGATGTTGGAAATACAGTTAGAGTTCATGTAAAAGTAAAAGAAGGAAATAGAGAAAGAATACAAGTTTTTGAAGGAATTATAATTAAAAAACAAGGTGGAGGGCTAAATGAAACATTTACTGTAAGAAGAATTTCTTATGGTGTAGGTGTTGAAAAAACATTCTTAGTACATTCACCAATGGTTGAAAAAGTAGAGGTAGTTAGAGTAGGTAAAGCTAGAAGAGCAAAACTATATTATTTAAGAGATAGAATAGGAAAAGCATCTAAGACAAAAGAAAAATTAGGTGCAAGAATTGAAACTAAGGAAATAGTTTTAAAAGAAGATATGGCTGAAGAACCAAGTGAAGCACCAGAAGAAGCTCCAGCTATAGAAACAGAAAATCCTGTTGTAGAAGAAACAGTTGATACAGTCAAAGAAGAAGCAGTAGAAGCTGTTAAAGAAGAAAAAGTAGAAAGCAAAGATTCTAAGGAAGCTGAAACTGAAAAAGAGGAAAAAACTGAAGAATAATAAATATGTTTTACAAATAAAAAGATTAGATTGTAAAAAATACAATCTAATTTTTTTATTAAATAAATGTCCAATATGATAATGAAAATAAAACTTATACAATTAATTTAAAATAAATATATTAAAATTTTGAATACAAAAATATAACATTAAAGATTAACATAACTTTACAAATATGTAAAGTTATGTTATAATATATATGTTAAGATATTATAACATAAAACATTTTTTGAATAACAAATAATTTTTGTTATTTAAAAACTTAAATGTTTTCTGTTAATGTTACTGTAGGCAAAATTGTAAAGCAACTTAGGAGGAGATAATATGAATAATAATTTTGCAATGGTAAGCGGAGTAATTGAGGATGATTTAGTTTTTAGCCATGAGTGCCATGAAACTAATTTTTATGAAACAAAATTAGCAGTATCACGGTTAAGTGGTGTAAAGGATTATGTACCTATAATAATTTCCGAGAATTTATGTTATGCTCTGGAAAAAGGTACTTTTGTGGAGGTATTTGGACAGGTTAGAACACATAACAGAATGGGTGAAGATGGAAGAAGTCATTTAGATGTATATGTTTTCGCAAAAAGTGTGAATGTATATGTTGATGAGGATAATGTGAATCATTCTAATGACAATTTCATTGAACTAGAAGGTTATGTTGTTAAAGAACCTATTTATAGACAAACACCTTCAGGTAAAAGCATCACTGACATACTTATAGCAGTTAATAGAGGTTATAAAAATTCAGACTATATTCCATGTATTGTATGGGGAATAGTGGCAGAAAACGCATCTCAATTCATAAAAGTTGGAGATGAAATTGTTTTGAAGGGTAGATTTCAGAGCAGGGTATATTGGAAAAAGAATATAGAAGATCCTGAAAATGGCGAATTCAAAGTCGCATACGAAATATCATGCTCAGAATTATCTGAAGAAATGGAAGCAGTATTTAGTGAAACAAGTGGAACAGAAAGCATTTAAAGAAAAAAGGAGGTACCTTAGTAAGGTATCTCCTTTTCCTATAATAGAAATTTCCGCAAAATTCCTATTATAAAAAACACATTCAAAAAAATCTATAATAACTTAAACATAATAACAACTATTGAAAAAATATGTATTTTGTGATATAAATATAAAAAAGATATAGGAGAGATGAAGTATGGTAGAAAAGACAATGGACAAAATAGTTAATTTATGTAAAGCAAGAGGATATGTATATCCAGGTTCAGAAATTTACGGTGGATTGTCAAATACATGGGATTATGGACCATTAGGAGTAGAACTAAAAAATAATATAAAAGATGCGTGGAGAAAAAAGTTTATACAAGAAAATAAATATAATGTAGGGCTTGATGCAGCAATATTAATGAATCCAAAAACATGGGTAGCATCAGGTCATGTTGGTGGGTTTAGTGACCCTCTTATAGATTGCAAAGAATGTAAAACAAGACATAGAGCAGATAAATTAATTGAGGAATGGATGCACGAAAATTCTTGTGAAGAAATAGTTGATGGATGGCCTGATGATAAAATGATTTCATATATGAAAGAGCATCATATAGTATGTCCAAATTGTGGTAAAGAAAATTTTACAGAAATAAGAAAATTTAACTTGATGTTTAAAACATTTCAAGGAGTTACAGAGGATTCAAAATCTGAAATCTATTTAAGACCAGAAACAGCACAAGGAATATTTGTAAATTTCAAAAATGTATTAAGGACAACAAGAAAAAAATTACCAATGGGAATTGCGCAAATAGGTAAAGCATTTAGAAATGAAATTACACCAGGAAATTTTACATTTAGAACAAGAGAATTTGAACAAATGGAACTTGAATTTTTCTGTAAACCTGGAACAGATTTAGAATGGTTTAATTATTGGAGAAATTTCTGTGAAAATTGGTTATTATCACTTGGAATGAATAAAGAAAATATTAGATTAAGAGACCATTCTAAAGAAGAACTTGTATTTTATAGTAAAGCAACAACAGATATAGAGTTTTTATTTCCATTTGGATGGGGAGAATTATGGGGAATTGCAGATAGAACAGATTATGATTTATCAAGGCATGTTGAATGTTCAGGAGAAGATTTTACATACTTAGATGAAGAAACACAAGAAAAATTTATTCCATATTGTATAGAACCATCACTTGGTTGTGATAGAGTAGCACTTGCATTTTTATGTGACAGTTATGATGAAGAAGAATTAGAAGGTGGAGACATAAGAACAGTACTTAGATTACATCCAGCTATTGCTCCATATAAAGCAGCAATACTACCATTATCTAAAAAATTATCAGAAAAAGCACAAGATGTTTATGAAAAATTAAGTAAAAAATTTATGTGTGACTATGATGAAGCAGGAAGTATAGGAAAAAGATATAGAAGAGAAGATGAAATTGGTACTCCATATTGTATTACAATAGATTTTGATACAGAAAAAGATAATACAGTAACAGTTAGAGATAGAGATACAATGGAACAAATAAGAGTAAATATAGATGATTTAGCAGATTGGCTAGAAGAAAAAACTAGCTTTTAAGAGGAGTTAATTTTGAAAGAAAAAGTATATGATGAATTAAAAAAAATGAATATAGAATTTGAAATAGTAAATCATAATGCACTATATAGTGAAAAAGATGAAGAAAACAAAAAAGTAGATTTTAAAGGTGCAAAACCTTGCAAAAATTTATTAGTAAAACCTGAGAAATCTCAAAATTTATATCTTATATGTTTACCATTAAATAAAAAAGCAGATTTAAAAAAAGTACAAAATCACTTAAATAGTAAAAGATTATCTTTTGCTAAAGAAGAAGACTTAATACAAAATTTAGGAGTGAAATCTGGCTCTGCTTCTGTATTAAATATTATAGAGAAACCAGATACTAAAGTAAAGTTTATATTAGATACTGAAATGAAAGAATATGAGAAAGTAGCATTTCATCCAAATGATAATACAGCATCAGTAATATTTAATTCAAACAAAATAGAAAAAATTTTAGAAAATTATAATGCAGAATATGAATGGATAGAAATATAATACCCCGACCTAAGTCGAGGTATTTTCTTTTTTTAGCAACATCCTCTGTTACCACCGCAACAACAGAATATTAAAATTAAAACAATTATAATCCAACAGCAGTCATCTCCAAATCCGAAACCACATCCACAACCTCTATTTTCTGGCATAAGAATTCCCCCCTTTCAAATAAGTAAGATTTTCTTAATGTAGCTACTAAATAAAAGAATTAGTTGTTTCCACAACCGCATCCGTTGTTGAAACCACATTCATTGTTACAGCCACATCCGCAGAAAAGAAGCAAAAATAAGATAATAAACCATAAAATCTCACTGTTACAACAATTTCTCATTTAAACTTAACCTCCTCTTATAGAACTTTTTTGTTCGAAATAAGGAAAATTAATTTTCCTATTTTGTTCTTTCGTATGGTATATATTATTCTAAAACACAAAAAGTGTTACTTTAAAAAAATATAAAATAAATACTAAATTTTTGAAAAAAACTGTACAAAAAATATAAATAAATGATATAATTCTTGTGAAAGTTACAAAAGGAAAAGAAGAGAGGTTTAAAATGGGAAATATAGTTTTGTTAGATGATTTAACAATAAATAAAATTGCAGCAGGAGAGGTTATAGAAAGACCAGCGTCTGTAATAAAAGAAATGGTTGAAAATTCTATAGATGCAGGTGCAAATAACATTTGTGTTGAAATAAGAAACGGTGGAATTTCTTATATTAGAATTACTGATAATGGAAAAGGAATAGCACCAGATGATATGGAACTTGCATTTGAAAGACATGCAACAAGTAAAATAAGACAAGCAAGCGACTTAGACTTAGTTAAAACTATGGGGTTTAGAGGAGAGGCATTAGCAAGTATTGCAGCTATATCTAAAGTTGAAATGATGTCAAAAATGCCAGAAAACGAAATTGGAAACAAAATTGTAGTTGAAGGTGGAAATGTATTAGAAAGTGGAGAAATAGGATGTGCAAATGGAACAACAATAACAGTTCAAAACTTATTTTTTAATACACCGGTTAGATATAAATTTTTGAAAAAAGACTACACAGAAGCAGGATATATTGAAGATACAATAACAAGATTAGCACTTGTAAATCCAAACATTGCATTTAAATTGATAAATTCAGGAAAAACAATTATTCAAACATCTGGAAATGGAGATATAAAATCTGTAATATATAGCATATATGGTAAAGATATTGCAAGTAGTGTATTAGAAGTTAATTATAATTATGAAAATATACATATAGAAGGAATGATAGGAAAACCAGAAATTGCTCGTTCAAATAGAGGTAATCAATTATTTTTTGTTAATAAAAGATATATAAAAGATAAAACACTAGCACAAGCAGCAGAACAAGCATTTAAAGGATTATTACCTATAGGAAAATTTGGATTTCTAGTTTTGAATTTAGATATGGACTTAAGTACAGTAGATATAAATGTACATCCAGCTAAATTAGAGGTTAGATTTCAAGAAGAAAATAAGGTATTTAAAGCAGTGTATCATGCTATAAAAGATACATTATTAAAATCAGAGTTAGTTGAAAATACATCAAAAGAAAAAGATGAAGAACCTATAAATAATGTAAATTTCTTTACTCCAAGAGCAGAAAATAAAACTACATTTTCAAGCTTGTTTAAAAAAATATCAAAAACACCACAAGAAGATACATTTAACGAAAATAATATGATAGAAAAAATATATAATCAAAATAAAGAAAATGAAAATAAACAAAATGAACAAAATACAGCTGAACAAAATACAACAGAAAAAAATAATGTTGATATAAAAACATTAGGTGTATTCCAAGAACTTGCAAAAATACAGCAAGAATTAAAACAAACAGCAGTATCAAATGGATTAACATCAAATATTGAAGATATAATACAAAAAACAAAAGAACTTGAAAATAATTTATCAATTTCCAAAAGTGAAAATATACAAAATGCTGAGCCACAAGAAGAAAGCAAACAATTCGAAAATATAATTTCGAGTGAAGAAAAAATTAATGAATTAGATAATGTAAATGATGTAATTCAGGAAGAAAATAAAATTGAAGAAGAAAATGAAGAATATAAAATAGAAAATAAAGTTGAAGAAGAAAACGAAGAATATAAAATAGAAAAAATGCCAGAGCCTCAAGAAAAAGGCGATACAATAATTATTAATGGGGAAGAAATAAAAGAAAAAATTTCAGAAGAACAAGAGAATATAGAAAAGCAAGATATAAAACAAAATAATGATGAAGAACAAACTATTTCACCAGCTGACATATTAAATTATATGGCAAATGAAAAAGTAGAAATGAACGAAGAAAAATTTAACTCTATGTATGAAGAAATATTTGGAACATCATTAAGAAAAAAACAACAAGAAGAAAAGAAAGATGAAACAATATTCGAAGCTTTTGATGTTATAGATGATAATAATATATCTGTATTTGAAAATGATGAACAAAACAAACTAAATTATAAGTTTATTGGTATTGCATTTTCAACATATATAATACTAGAAATAGATAATGAAATGTACATATTAGATCAACATGCAGCACATGAAAGAATATTATACGAAAAAGTTAAGAAAAACTATTATTCAGATGAAGAAAAAGATTCTCAAATGCTTTTATTACCAGATATTATAACATTAACACATAAGGAAATGGACATTGCAAGAGATAATATGGAGGTATTTAGAAAAGCAGGTTTTGATATAGAAGAATTTGGTGAAAATACAATAAAATTAAGTGGTGCACCAAATATATGTATAAATTTAGATACAAAAGAATTATTTTTAGAAACATTAGATGAAATAAATACAGTTGCAAGAACAGCAAAACAAGAAATAGAAGAAAGATTTATAGCTACAGTTGCATGCAAAGCTGCAGTTAAAGCTAATATGGCTTTAACAAAAGAAGAGGTTGATAGTTTAATGGAAGAATTATTAAAATTACCAAATCCATTTACTTGCCCTCATGGAAGACCAACAGCTATAAAGATGACCAAAACAGATATAGAAAAGAAATTCGCAAGAAGAAAATAAGAGGAAAAAAATATGATTGTAATTATTATGATATCATTGATAATTTATTTAATAACATTATCAACAATATATTATAAAATGCCTGAAATAAAAAAGGAAAATAGATTTAAAAGCATTTTTGTTGGAGAAATAATAATTTTAGTTATAACTTTTTTAATTGTAAATATTGCAGGAAGCAAAATAGAAGGATTTTCAAAAGAAAATCTTTCTACTGCTAAAATATATAGTTTATTAATATTTGCTCCAACAAATGGTATAATTCTTGCACCAATAGCAAAAAGTTTAAATAGACTTAAAGAAAAGAAAATTAAAAAAGATAAATTTTATAAAAAAATTGTGATAATATTAGTTATATTTTTAATTTGCTTAATCATAGAAAAAGACTATATACAATATTTTATACAAGAATTATTAAGGAGCGTAAAATGAATAAACCAAAAGTTATAGTAATTTGCGGCCCAACAGCTTCAGGAAAAACAGCATTGTCAATAGAACTTGCAAAAAAGATAGATGGAGAAATTGTATCTGCAGACTCAATGCAAATATATAAAAAAATGGACATTGGGAGCGCTAAACCTACCGAAGAAGAAATGCAAGGAATAAAACATTATGTACTAGATTTTGTTGAACCATCACAAAGATATAGTGTTGCAAATTATAAAAAAGATGCAATTGATGCAATAGAAAAAATTCTAAAAAAAGGAAAAACACCAATTGTTGTTGGAGGAACAGGTCTATATATAAATTCCTTAATAGATGAAATCGAATATACAGATATTAATATAGATGAAGAATATAGAAAAAAACTTGAAGATATTGCAAATAAAGAAGGACTTGAAAAACTATATGAAGAAGCAAAAAAAATTGACCCAGAAGCAATGAAAAAAATAAGTGTTAATGATAAAAAAAGAATATTAAGAGTTTTAGAAATTTACCATGACACAGGAAAAACTAAAACTCAGCAAGAAATAGAATCAAGAAAAAAAGAAATATTCTATGATTATAAAGTATTTGCAATTAATATGGATAGACAATTATTATATTCAAGAATAAACTTAAGAGTTGATAAAATGATTGAGCAAGGATTAATTGAAGAAGTAAGACAAATATTAGAGGAGTACAAATCTTTTCCAACTGCAATGCAAGCACTTGGATATAAAGAGGTAAAAGAATATTTAGAAGGTATTTTAACAAAGGAAGAAATGATAGAAAAAATAAAACAAGAAACTAGAAGATATGCCAAAAGACAATTAACATGGTTTAGGAGAAATAAACAAACTATATGGTTAGAAGGAACAGCAAAAATACAAGATAATATTAATATTATTTTGGAGGAGATAGGGTGAAAAAGAAAAGTAAAAAAAACAATATACTTAATAATAAAAAATTGTTAATATCTTTTTTGATAATTTTAATAATACTTGTTTCATTTGTATATAATATATTTAAGTTAATAAAAGAACCAACAAATATTTTTATAATTGAAAATGGAAAATTGTATATGGAAGAAACGTGTATAGCTTATGTTATAAGAGATGAAGAAGTTGAAAAGGGAAATAATTATGCAAATGGAATAGTACAAATAAAAACAGAAGGAGAAAAAGTAGCTAAAGATGAACCAATTTTTAGGTATTACAGTAATAACGAGGAAAAACTTAAAGAAAAGATAAAAGAGTTAGATGGACAAATACAACAAGTGCTTTCAAACCAAACTGATATTTATTCTAACGATATTAAGATACTTGATAAACAAATAGAGGAAAAATTAGATAAACTAAAAGTTTTAAATAATATTCAAGATATAAAAGAACTAAAAAATGATATTAGTAGTGATATAATAAAGAAAGCAAAAATTGCTGGAGATTTAAGCCCTTCTGGTTCACTTTTAAAAAGTTTAATAACCCAAAGAAGTCAGTATGAAGAAGAACTTAATTCAGGAGCTGAATATATTAAAGCTAATAGAAGCGGAATAGTATCTTATAGAATAGATGGGTTAGAAGATGAATTAAAAATTGGAGATTATGATAAATTAAGCAAAGAATATCTAGAAAATTTAGACATAAAAATCGGACAAACTGTAGCAACAAGTAATACTAGTGGAAAAGTTATAAATAATTTCGAATGTGCTATAGCTACAGTTGTTAAATCTGAGGAAGCGAAAAAAGCTGTAGAAGGGCAAAAAATCACTCTAAGAATGTCAAATGGTGTTGAAATAACAGCACAAATATCTTATATTAAAACTCAACCAGATAATTCTACATTAATAGTATTTTTTATTAATAAGAATGTTGAAGAATTAATTTCTTGTAGAAAAATATCTATAGATGTAATATGGTGGAGTGATGAAGGTCTTAAAGTGCCAAATTCATCTATTTTAGAGGAAGATGGAAAAACATATATAGTAAGAAATAGAGCAGGATATACAGACAAAATTTTAGTGAAAGTATTAAGAAGAAATGATAATTATGCAATTATAGATAACTATGAAATGAAAGAATTAGAGGAAATGGGGTATTCAAAAGAAGATATAACAGGTATGAAAAGCATTTCACAGCATGATGAAATACTATTAAAACCAAATGTATAATTATTACAAAGATATTACAACAGTATTAAAAATAAATTACACTTAAAAAAACTATTGACAATTTATAAAAAAAGTAAGATACTATTAGTAAATAATACCAAGGAGAAAGTAGGAGGTAAAAAAATGGCAGGAGCTATTATGAATAAAGTATGGGATTTTTTAGGAATGGAACCAGCAGGAGAAGAAGAATATGATGATGTAGAAAACGAAGGATTAGAATATGAAGAAGCTGAAGAAGAAGCTTATGAAGAAAGAAGATTATTTGGAAGAAAAAATAAAGATAAAGTTGTAAATATGCCACAAGCACAACAAATAAAAATGGTAATATCACAACCAACAACTTTTGAACAATCAGAAGAAATTTGCAATTACTTAAAAGAAAGAAAATCAGTAATTGTAAACTTAGAATATGTTAATAAAGATGTTGCAAGAAGAATAGTAGATTTTATTAGTGGAGGAGTTCATGCATTAGATGGACACATCCAAAAAATATCTAATTCAATATTCTTAATTGCACCAACAAATTATGAAATAGCAAATGAAATGGCTAGAGAAGAAATAAAAAATAAGTTATCTGTTTCATGGCTAAGAAATAATTAATAACAGGAGGGAAAATAATGATTACACCATTAGATATAGAAAACAAAAAGTTTTCAAGACAGATGGTAAATGGATACAGTGTAGAAGAGGTTGATGAATTTCTAGATGAAATAACAGAAGAATATGAAAAATATTATAAAGAAAGTACTGAATCAAGAGTAAAAATAGAAGAATTAAATAATGATTTAGTAAAATATCGTTCAATAGAATCTACATTGCAAAGTACATTAATCATGGCACAAACAACAGCAGAAGAGGTAAAAACAGTTGCAAAACAACAAGCAGAACAAATTATAAAAGAAGCAGAAGCAAATGCAAAAAAATCTATTGATAATTTAGATGCAGAAATAGTATTAAAGAAAAAAGAATTAGATGATTTACAAAAACAATTTGATATATATAAAGCAAAAATGGAATCATTACTAATATCACAATTAGAATTATTAAAAGATGTAAATAAAGATTAAAAAACCACCCCAGAGAAATATCTCTGGGGTGTAAAATTATATAGTTTTTTGTCTGTGAAAAATTAAAAGACTTTTCCACAATCCTACAAAATCTATAATATCACCATTTTCTGTAATTTCAAATCCTGGAATATGAATTTTACTTGGGTCAAAATCATTTTGAATAGTAAAATTTGCATATCTTTCGGATTTATGAACAGAATGATTTGCAGAACCACTTTCAGCTCTAACATGCTGAGAAAGAGTTCGTATCTGAATTTCAAAATACTTACCTAACGAATCTTTGCAGATTGTATGCAAGCTTTGATATCCATTTCCTTTCGGAAACTGTGTATAATCTTTTACTCTTGGAGCAAAAGTAAACACTTTATCAATTTCTTCTTTAGTTGGAATAATAATTCCATTTTTAGAACATGATGAATCATTTTTAATATAATCAGCATTGCATACTTCAAATTCTTTTTCAATATAGAATTCAATAACAGTCTGCATAAGCTTATATGTTTCCAAAATCAATTCTTTCTCAGGAATGTTGCCATAAATAATTATTCTGAAACCTAAGAAATCTCTTATATCAGAAGGTGACCTTCCAGTTTCAGAAAGCATATTTATTTTGTTCTCTGTTGATATTAAAGATTTCCGTCTTGCTTCAACTGTAAAGTCATAATCTACTTTTGAATAGATAAGCTTGAACAGTTGATTAAAATAACTCCTAATCTTTGTCAAGTGCTTTTCGTTGATAGATGTATCAACATAATGCTTAAGAGCTATAGCATGCTCTTTATCTTCAAGTTTTCCAGTTGATTCTAAAGAAGCTATATAAGTATTTATAGCATCTCTAATGTTACTTGATGAGTATAGAGCATTTGCAAACATAGTAGATTTTGTACGATTATTTTTCATGATGTTTTCCTCCTGTAGTGTATATAATTTTAACAACGGTTTACATATATAATATACCATATTTTACATAAAATTGCAAATTTATAAAATATAGTGAAAAATACTTGACTTTCTGAGAAAAAGTATGTATAATTACAATATCATAATGAAAAACTAGAGGAGTGGGAACAAATCCCACTCTTAAAACATATATAGGAGGTAAAAATTGGCAAAAATTGAAGAAAAGGTCGAGTCTTTAATATCAAAAACTATAACTGACTTAGGCTATTTACTATATGATGTTGAATATGTAAAAGAAGGAAAAGACTATTATTTAAGAATTTATATTGATTCAGAAAAAGGTATAGATTTAAATGATTGTGAAAAAGTAAATAATGCAATAACAGATATGTTAGACGAAGCAAATTATATTAAAGAACAATATTTTTTAGAGGTTTCATCTACAGGAATTGAAAAAATACTAAGAAAAGATAGTCATTTAAAATCTAGTATTGGGCAAAAAATTCAAGTAAATTTATTTAAACAAATAGATAAAAAGAAACAAATAATAGGTATATTAAAAGATTTTAATAATGAAGAGATAATAATAGAGTCTGAAAATAAACAATTAAATATACCAAGAAAAGATATTTCACTAATAAAAACAGTATATGACTGGGATTAATTAGATTTTAATTTTTTATATTTCATAAATGGGAGAATTCCCAAAATTAAATTAAGGAGAGGATGGATAAAAAAATGAAAGCAATAGACAATAAAGAACTAATTTTAGCACTTGATGAATTAGAAAAAGAAAAAGGAATTAAAAAATCATATATAATTGAAGCTATTGAAACAGCACTTGTAACAGCATATAAAAGAAATTTTGATTCAGCAGAAAATGTAAAAGTTGTAATGGATAAAGTAACAGGAGAAGCTCATTTATATGCAGTAAAAGAAATAGTAGAAGCTGTAGAAGATTCAAAATTACAAATATCATTAGATGATGCTAAAAAAATAAGCAAAAAATCTGAATTAGGAGAAACAGTTGATATTGAACTTGTACCAAAAGATTTTGGAAGAATTGCAGCACAAACTGCAAAACAAGTTATAATTCAAAAATTAAGAGAGGTTGAAAGAGAGGTTATTTTTTCAGAATTTAATGATAGAAAAGGTGAAATTGTATCTGGAATAATACAAAAAGCAGACACAGGTGTTGTAATAATGGATTTAGGTAAATTAGAAGGAATTATGCCTAAAAAAGAGCAAATACCTACAGAAAGCTATAATGTTAATGATAAAATAAAAGGTTATGTTCTAGATGTTGTAAAAGGAAATAAAGGAGCACCACAAGTTATTGTATCAAGAGCTACAGGAGATTTTGTTAGAAAATTATTTGAATTTGAAATACCTGAAATTTATGAAGGTGTAATTGAAATTAAAAGTGTTTCAAGAGATCCAGGAAGTCGTTCTAAAGTTGCAGTTTATTCAGAAAATGAAAATATAGACCCTGTAGGTTCTTGTGTTGGTCAAAAAGGAGTCAGAATACAAAATATTATTAATGAACTAAATGGAGAAAAAATAGATGTAATTGAATGGAATCCTGACCCAGCAATTTATATATCATCTGCATTACTTCCTGCAAAGGTAATGGCTGTTGATATAAAAGAAGAAGAAAAATTTGCACAAGTAATTGTACCAGATGACCAACTATCACTTGCAATAGGAAAATCAGGGCAAAATGCAAGACTTGCAGCAAAACTTACAAATTGGAAAATTGATATAAAATCAGAAACACAATTTAGAGAAATGCTTAAAGAATTAGAAAATTCAGAAGAGGTAGAAGAATAAAAAAAGAATACTAAAACAAGCTATGAATATAATGAAAAGAGGTAATATTAATTGAAAAAAATACCGCAAAGAACTTGTTTAGGTTGTAATACAAAAAAGAATAAACAAGAATTGATTAGAATTGTAAAAAATAAAGAGGGAAATATAAGTATAGACAAAACAGGAAAAAAAGAAGGACGAGGAGCTTATATTTGTGATGATATAAAGTGCTTAGAAAAAGTTATAAAGTCAAAAAGATTGGAAAAAATGTTAGATACAAAGATAGATAACGAAATTTATGAAGAATTAAGAGGTGTATTGATTGATAAATAAACAAAAAGTTTTAGGATATTTGGGATTAAGTACTAAAGCTGGAAAAATTGTATTTGGAACTGATGCAGTAACTGAAGCAATTTATAAGAAAAAAATTAAGCTTGTACTAATTGCTGAGGATTGTGCAGATAGAACTAAAAATAATTTTGAAAATTTATGTAAAAACAATCTTATACCATATTACATATTTGGAACAATAGAAGAAAACAGTAAAGCGATTGGTAAAAGTAATAAAGCTGTTATAGGAATAAAAGATATAAATTTTGCAAATCAAATTATAAAAATAATTAATGGGGGTGAATTTATTGGGAAAAATAAAAATGCATGAAATAGCAAAAAAAATGAATTTAACCAGTAAAGAGGTAATTGCAATAGCAAATGAATTAGGGATTGAGGTTAAAAATCATCTAAGTTCAGTTGAAGAAGATATTGCTAAAAAAATAGAAGATAGAATAACAGGCAAAACTTCAGAAAAAAAAGAAAATAATGATGATAAAAAGAAAAAGCAGGATAAAAAGGAAAAAGCAGAAACACCAGTAATTATTAGAAGAGAAGTTATAATAGATGAAGAAGAAATAAAGAGAAACGATACAAAAAAGAAAAAAGATGAAGAAAAATCTAAAAATCAAGTAGGCTTTGTAGAAAGAAATCAAAGCAAAGATTATAACATTGTATATAGAAATAAACCATCTAAACCATTAACAGTTAGTGAACTGTTTGGATTAAAAAAAGATGAGAAAAAAGAAGAGGTAAAAAAAGAAGAAGTGGCACAGGTAGTATTAGAAAAGCAAAAAGAAATTAAAGAAGAAAAAATTGAGCAAAAAGATATTAAACAAAAAACTGAAATTAATCAAAATAATGAAATAAAGCATAATAATTTTCAAAAAAATAATAATAACTATAAGAATAATG
>CANPWI010000016.1 GCA_947584125.1 uncultured Clostridia bacterium | reverse complement strand
GGGATTCGAACCCACGGTAGGCTACAAACCTACGCCAATTTTCAAGACTGGTGCCATAAACCAACTCGACCACCTCTGCATCTGTTATTTTTCAATAACAATATATATATTAACATACTTTATCTTTATTTGTCAATAGTAATTTTATGCATTTTTTGTATTTATTGCTTTTTCTATTGCTAGTTCTTCTTCTTTTGTAATTCTAGATTCAGCTTCTCCATTTTTTACTGATTTAGCATATATATTAGAAGATTCTCTTCCAAAGATTCCATTCAAAACAATTCCATTGTTAACATTATCTAGTAAAGCAAGTGCAAAGCTCAAATTACTGCTTGTATCTTGAAACGCATTATATTTTATCAAACCTACTTTTTGTATACAATTATCCATTTTCTCATCAACTTTTCTACAATAATTTATTGCTTCTTCATTTGTTTTTCTTACCTGGCAAACATCATTCATATATAATTTTAATGTTTCATCAATACTTTCACCTTTTCCAATATCCTTCATAAATTTTGTATATTCTTTTCTTATTTTTGATAATTTTATATTATTTGCTATATATAAAATTAATAATAATATATTAATTCCAAAAATAACAATAATAGCTATATCACTTTTTAACCAATTTATTATTTCATTCATATAAGTACCTTCCTTTTTTATTAAAGTGGCTTAAATTTGATTTTAATAAGTCGAAATAATATTCTTTATTTTATTAATTCTAATATTCTTTCTAAATCATCATTTGATGAATATTCAATTACAATTTTTCCTTTACGTTTTCCTGCATCAAGTCTAACTTTTGTACCAAAGAATCCTTGAAATGTATCTTCTATATCTCTATAAATTGCTTCATATTTATCATCATTTTTTTTCATCTTTTTCTTTACTTGTGCTTTCTTTTCAACTTCTCTAACACTTGCACCAGTATCTATCATTCTTAATGCCATATTATATTGTTTATCTTTATCTTCTATTGCTAATAAAGCCCTGCAATGCCCTTCTGTTATCTTACCCTCTTTTGCAAGATCTAATACTCTCTCATCCAAATTTAATATTCTAACAGTATTTGCAATAGAACTTCTGCTTTTTCCAAGTATTTCTGACATTTGTTGTTGGGTTAAATTATATTCATCCATTAAGATTCTAATTCCCATAGCTTTTTCATAAGCATTTAAATCTTCTCTTTGGATATTTTCTATTAAAGAAATCTCTTTATTTTTTTGTTCATCATCTTCTCTTACAATTACAGGTATTTCTTTTAATCCAGCTTTTTTACAAGCTCTCCATCTTCTTTCTCCTGCTATAATAGAATAATATCCTTCTTTTTTTGTAACAACTATTGGTTGAATTAGTCCATATCTTTCAATAGAATCTGCAAGCTCTTTAATTGATTCTTCATCAAAGTGTTTTCTAGGTTGCTCGCGATTTGGTTCTACCTCTGAAATTTTTAACTTTAATACTGTTTCATCCTTTTTTGTTTCTTGAGGTATAGTAGTATTAGTATCTGCAAATAATGCTTCTAGTCCTTTTCCTAATCCTGTCATCTTTGCCATTTTATTCATCTTCCTTTCTATTTCATATGTTTTGCTTTCTTATCTTCTTCATTATTTTTTAAAAATTCTCTAGCTAATTTTTCATAACATTTTGCACCTTTAGATCTTGGATCATATAAAGTTATTGGCATTCCATAACTTGGTGCTTCACTAAGTTTTATATTTCTTGGTATTAAAGTTTTATAAACTTTATCTTCAAAATAATTTTTTACCTCTTTAACTACTTGATTTGATAGATTTGTCCTTGTGTCAAACATAGTTAATACTGCACCTTCTATTTTTATGTCTGGATTTAAATGCTTTTGAACTAAATTTATTGTATTTAGTAGTTGTCCTAATCCTTCTAATGCATAATACTCACATTGTACAGGTATTAAAACACTATCAGAAGCTGTAAAAGCATTTAATGTAATAAGACCTAAAGATGGAGGACAATCTATTAATATATAATCAAAGTCATCTTTTATACCTTCTAATTTTTCTTTTAATCTTGTTTCTCGTGACATCATTGAAACAAGTTCTACCTCTGCCCCAGCTAAATTTATATTTGAAGGGCATATTTTTAAATTTTTCACCATAGAATCTTTAATTACATCTTCTGCTTTTATATCTTCTACCAATAGATTGTATGATGAATATTCAGCTTTTTTATCAATTCCAAGTCCACTTGTCGCATTTCCTTGAGGATCTGTATCTATTAATAATACTTTCTTACCTTTTTTAGCTAATATTGCGCCCAAATTAACTGTGGTTGTAGTCTTTCCAACTCCACCCTTTTGGTTTGCTATTGATACGATTTTTCCCAAAGTTTTCCCTCCTTATCAAGTATATTTATAGTTAAAAATATAACATATTAATAATATAAAAAGATTATTAATATGTCAATATTTTTTAACAATTTTTTATCAATTTGTTATAGTAAAATATTATAAATTTTTTTAATAATTTTAAATTGTTTTACATTAAACAATTGGACTTTTCGTTGCCATTCCTGCTTTTCTTGGATATGTCTTAGGTGTACTTTTTACTTTTTCTATAATTATAATATTTCTTTGCATATCTGTATTTGGTAAATTAAATTCATCTATTTTTGTAATTTTTCCTCCTAATATTTCTAATGCTTTTTTACTATCTTTTATTTCTTCCTCTATGTTAGAACCTTTCATGCAAACACATTTACCACCTATTTTAACAAGTGGTAACATATATTCTAATAGAACATTTAAACTAGCTACTGCTCTTGATGTTACTACATTAAACTTTTCCCTATTATTTTTTGCAAAATCCTCTACTCTTGAATGTACAGCAGAAATATTTTCTAATTTATTTTCATTTATAACCTCGTTTAGAAAATTAATTCTCTTATTTAATGAATCTAATAATGTTACATCTATATTATTTTTTGCAATTTTAATTGGTATCCCTGGAAATCCAGCTCCTGTACCAATATCTATTACAGTATCGTTTTCATTTATATATTTTAATATAGTTAATGAATCTATAAAATGCTTTTTTATAATATCTTTTGGCTCTATTATAGCTGTTAAATTAATTTTTTCATTCCATTGTATTAACATATTCATATATTTATAAAAGTCTTGTATTTGTTTATCATTTAACATTACATTTATTAATGTACTTTCTTCTTTTAATATAGTAGAAAATTCATTATATTCCATTACTTTTTATCCTTTCTTGTTTCTATTTTGACTTTCTAAATAAATTAGTAAAACTGATATATCTGCAGGTGAAACTCCAGATATTCTTGAAGCTTGTCCAACAGAAATTGGTTTAAATTTATTTAGTTTTTGCCTTGCTTCTAAGCTAAGTCCTTTTAAATCATTATAATCTATTTCTTGTGGTAAAGTTTTCTTTTCTAATTTTTTAAATTTCTGTACAGATGCATCTTGCATTTTTATATATCCTTCATATTTTATACTTATCTCTACTTGTTGTCTTTCTTGATATGAAAGTTCTGGCCTTTGGTTATCTATTTCTTTTAGTAATTCATAGTTAAGTTCTGTTCTTTTTAAAAGTTCTGAAAGTCTTACACCTGTTGTTATTTCGGTAGTATTATTATCTTTTAAAAATTTATTTACCTTATCTGTTGGTTTTATTATAACATTTTTTATTCTCTCTATTTCATTTTCAATATTTTTCTTCTTATTAATAAAGTTATTATATCTTTCTTGTGTAACAAGACCCACATCATATCCTTTTTGTGTTAATCTCATATCAGCATTATCTTGTCTTAGCAATAATCTATATTCTGCTCTTGATGTCATCATTCTATATGGCTCGTTTGTACCTTTTGTTACTATATCATCAATTAATACACCTATATATGCTTCTGACCTATCTAAAATTAATGGCTCTTTTCCTTTTATTTTTAAAGCTGCATTAATTCCTGCAATTATTCCCTGTGCAGCTGCTTCTTCATATCCAGATGTTCCGTTTATTTGGCCTGCAAAAAACATTCCTGATATGTTTTTCAATTCTAAGGATAATTTTAATTGTGTTGGTTCAATACAATCATATTCTATTGCATAAGCAGGTCTTGTAAATTCCACATTTTCAAGTCCTGGAAGAGTTCTATACATTGCTATTTGTACATCTTCTGGAAGAGATGAACTCATACCTTGAACATACATTTCTTCTGTATTTTCTCCCATTGGTTCAATAAAAACTTGATGTCTTGGTTTATCACTAAACCTTACAACTTTATCTTCTATTGAAGGACAATATCTAGGACCTGTCCCTTCTATTTTTCCAGCATATAAAGGTGATCTATGCAAATTATCTCTAATAATTTTATGAGTATTTTCATTAGTATATGTTAGGTAACAAGGAACTTGATTAATATTTATAGGTTCATTTTCATACGAAAACATCTCATAATCCTTGTCTCCTTCTTGTATTTCCATTTTACTAAAATCAATACTTCTTTTATTAACTCTTGCAGGAGTACCTGTCTTAAATCTAACTAGTTTAATGCCTAATTTTTTTAAACTTTCAGATAATTTATTAGCTGGAAAAACTCCATCAGGTCCGCTTTCATAAGAAACATCTCCTATAAAAACTTTTCCTTTCAAATATGTACCAGTTGCTAATATAACAGATTTTACATTATATATAGCACCAATATTTGTTTCAACACTTTTTATACTATCATTTTCTACTTTTATATCTATAATCTCTGCTTGTTTTATAAATAAATTTTCTTGAGTTTCAAGTGTTTTTTTCATCTCAACATGATATTTTTTTCTATCTGCTTGAGCTCTTAATGAATATACAGCAGGTCCTTTAGATTTATTTAACATTCTTGATTGTATAAAACATTTATCTATATTTTTTCCCATTTCTCCACCAAGAGCATCTATTTCTCTTACCAAATGTCCTTTAGATGTTCCTCCTATATTAGGATTACATGGCATATTAGCTATAGCCTCTAAACTTATAGAAAACATTAATGTTTTCATTCCCATTCTTGCACATGCTAGTGCTGCTTCACATCCTGCATGTCCTCCTCCAATAACTGCAACATCATATTCTCCTGCATAATAACTCATATTTTAATCCTTCTTTCTAGTTAATTGTGAAACAAGAACTTTTGTTCTTGTACTTTTTATTTATTTTTATACTTTAATTATTTCTTTAATATCAGGAATTTTGTTAATATAAAATATATTTTTATAAAACATTTGTTTTTAATTATTTTCCTAAACAAAATTTAGAAAATATTTCATTTATAATATTTTCAGAAACTGTTTCTCCTGTTATTTCTCCTAAAGAATCCCACGCATCTTTAATATTAATTTGTATTATATCTATAGGCATGCCGGAATTAATTGCTTCTATTGCTTGTAAAATATTATTTCTGCTATTTTTTATTAATTCTTTATGTCTTATATTTGTTATTAATAAAGAATCATCTGCCTCTATTTCTCCAAGATTAAATAAGTTAGATATTTCTTTATATAGATTATCTATTCCTATATTTTCTTTTGCAGATATTTCTATATATTTTTGTTTTTTTATTATCTCGTTTTCCTTTAAAATGTTTTTATCTTTATCTATTTTATTTAAAAGTATTATATTTTTTTTGTTTTTTATTAAGCTTAATATTTCTTCATCTTCTTTTTCTAATTCTTTTGTAGCATCAAATATAGCTATAACCAAATCCGCATCTTCTGCAATATTTTTTGCTTTATCAATTCCTAATTTTTCAATTACATCTGATGTCTGTCTAATTCCTGCTGTATCTATTATTTTAATTGGAATTCCATCTATATTAATATATTCCTCTATGCTATCTCTAGTTGTACCTTCTATTTCTGTAACAAGTGCTCTTTCTTCTCTTAACATTAAATTTAACAATGAAGATTTTCCTGCATTTGGTCTTCCAATTATAGCAACTTTTATTCCCTGTTTTATAATTTTACCATTATCAAAAGTGTTTTCTAAATTAATTAATTTATTATTTACATCCGCTAAAATCTGTAGTGCCGTAAGGTTTGTTACTTCTTCTACATCATATTCTGGGTAATCAATAGATGCTTCTATATTAACCATAATATCCATTAACTGTTTTTTTATATTGTTTATATTATTCGCTAAAGCTCCAGTTAATTGTTTTACAGATTCTTTTGCTTCTTTATTAGTTTTTGCATTAATTAAGTCAATAACAGCTTCTGCTTGTGATAAATCTATTCTTCCATTTAAAAAAGCTCTTTTAGAAAACTCTCCAGGCTCTGCAAGTCTTGCCCCATTTTCTATGCACAACTCTAATATTTTTTTAGTTACAACAGTTCCTCCATGTGAATTAATTTCACACATATCTTCTGTTGTATAGCTTTTAGGATTAAAAAAATAAGAAACTAAAACCTCGTCTATTATTTCTTTATTTTCTGGAGATATAATATTACCATATTTCATTTTGTACCCTTCAATTTTTTTACTTTTATTTTTAGGTACAAATATTTTATCTAAAATATCAAAACACTTATCTCCACTCATTCTTATTATTCCTATTCCACCATTTCCCAAAGCTGTTGAAATAGCAGCAATTGTATCCATATATCTTTCTCTCCCTTTTCCTAATTATATAATAGCACAAATAGAAAATTCTTTCGAAATTTCCTATTAGATAAAAAAGTCAAAGTTCATTAACCATAGAAAATAAATTTTATTTATTATTCTAATGAAAATCTGAACTTTGACTTCGGATTTTTATTGTTTTTTTAATGATATAACTACTTTTCTATATGGTTCTTCACCTATACTACTTGTTTTTACTCTAGGATTATTTTGTAATTCACAATGTATAATCCTTCTTTCGTAAGCTGTCATAGGTTCTAAAGTAACCGACCTTCTTGTTTTAACAACAGTTTTAGCAATTTTTTCAGCTAACTGTTTTAATACTTTTTCTCTTTTTTCTTTATAATTTGATATATCAACTATTACTCTAATTTTCTTATCAATGTTTCTTCCTGCTATAGAAGATAATAATGTTTGAAGGGCATTTAAAGTTTCTCCTCTATACCCTATCAAATAATTTAAATTATCACCATTAAAAATAACCTTTATAAAAGGATTTTCATCCATTATTTCGTATTTTAAATCTTCTGAAGGTAATAGTTTTACCCAATTTTCTAAAAAACTATTTAAATTATTTATTGCAATATCTACAACTTCTTTTTCTAACTTTTCTTCTTTTTTTTCAATAACAGTATTTTTTTCTGGTTCTTTTTTTCTTTCTTTTACTGTAATTTCAACTTTTACAACTCTTGGAGCTAAAATACTAAAAAAGCTTCTTTTATCATGATCCTCTAATATTTTTATATCAACTTCATTTCTTGATACTTTTAATTCTTTTAATCCTTTTTCTATTGCTTCACTTGATGTTTTTCCTTCAAAAATTCTAGATTCAGACATTTTCTTCCTCCTCTTTCCCATTCATTACTTTATCTAATATTAATCTTTCTATAATCATTAATATATTATTTGTTAACCAATATAAAGCTAAACCTAATGGTGCAATAATTGCTATTGAAATAGACATTATTGGCATCATATATGTC
Organism: uncultured Clostridia bacterium; assembly: GCA_947584125.1. Taxonomy (GTDB): domain Bacteria; phylum Bacillota; class Clostridia; order TANB77; family CAG-508; genus CANRMR01. The sequence goes on along the minus strand of CANPWI010000016.1, from coordinate 8,442 downwards.
ATATTTTTGTTAACAGTTAAAGCCGCATCTAATTCGCTTTTTTCTTCTTTATTTTCATCTTTTCCTTTTGTTTGATTTTCTTGCATTTTATTAGTCATTTTAATTGAAATAAATGATGAAATTACATATAAAACTGGTATTATATATACTCTAGGATCTGATAAATTTTGTGTTGGTACACTACTTAAATCTACACCTAATAAATCCATATTTAAGTATACTCTTTCATCTTCATTTCCCTTTTCTTTTATAATTTGTATTTCTGGATAAGCTGTATTTGTTTGTCCTTCCTGAGTTATTTCATTTTGATAATTTTGAATTACTTCATTATCAACTTTTTTCATATATGTAAGAGGACTTCTAACTAAATAAAATACAGAGAATAATAGTATAATTTGAACTATTGAGCTTAAACATCCACTAAAAGGACTCATATTTTCTCTTTTATATAAACTCATAATTTCTTGATTCATTTTTTCTGGGTTATTTGAATACTTATCTTGTATTGAATTCATTTCTTCCCTAAGTTTTGCTGATTTTTTCATTGTCTTTTGTTGTTTAATAGAAATTGGTAATAATATAATTTTTACTATTATTGAAAATAAAATAATAGCAAGTCCATAATTTTTAAAAATTTCATATAAAAAATTTAATAAATATCCAAATATATTTGCAAAAAAACTTAACATTTACTTACCTACCTTTACTTTAATGGATCATATCCACCTTTGCAAAATGGATTACATCTTAATATTCTTTTTATAGATAGCCAAACACCTTTAACTATTCCATATTTTAAAATAGCTTGTTTAGAATATTCTGAACATGTAGGATAAAATCTACATCTTCTACCAAACATAACTGATATATGTTTTTGATAAAATTCTATAAAAAAAACAAAAAATTTTTTAATCATTTATAAAAATCCCCATTTTTTCAAATATATTTTCCATATCATTTTTTATGTCTTTAAAATTTGCAGTTTTTATATCCATTTTTTTCTTCCATAGAAAAACTATACTATTACCTATCTCTAAATTATTTTCTAATAATCTGTAATTTTCTCTAATTAATCTTTTTAAATGATTTCTATGTACAGCTTTTCCTGCTTTAACACTAACTGCTATTCCCAATTTGTTTTTTAATTCTTTATTTTTTAATGCAAATATTTCTATATATTTTCCACTATAGTATTTTCCTTTAGATAATACTTTTCTAAATTCATAATTTTTTTTTAACATTTCTGTTTTCTTCATATCTTATCACTTTACAAAAATATTTTAATAAATTTTCTCGATTATCTTAAAAATGGACCACTTTTTGGCGGTCCTACTTTTTAAGCACTTAATCTTTTTCTTCCCTTTTCTCTTCTTGCTTTTAATATATTTCTTCCTGATTTAGTTTTCATTCTTTTCATGAAACCATGTTCTTTTTGTCTTTGTCTTTTTTTAGGTTGATATGTTCTTTTCATTTTGCACCTCCTAATAGTTATAGGGCTTACGCCCTATCATAATAATTTTTATCTATGCTATTATACATTATAATAATGTTAATTGTCAAGTACTTTTAAAATTTCTTACGGAATTCTACACTTTTTTAGATTTATCCACAATTTTTTATTTTTTTTCCACATTTTTATTGCTTTGTTTTTATTTTTTTGATATTATACATTACACATAAAAAACATCAAAATTGAAAGGAATGAAAAAAATGCAAAATGAACAAGAACTTATGACAAAAGTCAAGGAGCTTCTAAAGGATGAAGTTACTCATATAACTTATATTACTTGGATTTTACCTTTAGAACTTGATCACATAGAGGGAAACACAATTTTTTTAAGAGTAAACTCAATTCAACATGGAGATGTTATTATTAATAGAAACAAAGATGTTATAGTAAATTGCTTTAATTATCTAACCAATAAAAATTGTGAATTGTCTCTTATTATCGACAATCCAAAAGAAAAAAACATAAGTTTAGAAGATGATGTTGAATTACCTTCACCAATAAGTATTATCAATAATATAAATTCTAGTTTAAATAAAAAATACACATTTGATAGTTTTGTTGTTGGAAGTAATAACCGTTTTGCGCATGCAGCAGCTTTAGCTGTAGCTGAAGCACCTGGTCAAGCATATAATCCTCTTTTCTTATATGGAGGAGTTGGACTTGGCAAAACACACTTAATGCATGCTATAGGAAACTATGTTGCAGAAACTAGCAAAGATAAGAAGGTTTTATATGTAACCTCTGAAAAATTTACAAATGAATTTATTAATGCAATAAAAGATAATACAAATGAAGAATTTAGAATTAAATATAGAAATATAGATGTTTTACTTATAGATGATATTCAATTTATAGCTGGAAAAGAAAGAATACAAGAAGAATTTTTTCATACTTTCAATACATTACATGAAGAGGGTAAACAGATAATTATTTCTAGTGATAAAGCTCCAAAAGATATTGATCATTTAGAAGATAGATTAAAATCAAGATTTGAATGGGGACTTATTGCTGATGTTTCAAATGCAGATTATGAAACTCGTTTAGCCATATTAAGAAAAAAAGTACAATTAGATAATATAGTAATAGATGATTTAATTCTTTCAAATATAGCTACTAGAATTGATTCAAACATAAGAGAATTGGAAGGAACATTAAACAAAATAATTGCAAAAGCTTCATTAATACATACACCAATAACAATAGAATTAGCTGAAGCTTGTATTAATGATGTAATTTCAAAAAGAGAAAAAGTAATGTCTTCAGAATATATACAACAAGTTGTTTCAAAATATTTTAATATTAATGAAAAAGACATGACAAGTTCAAAGCGTTCAAATGAAGTTGCATATCCAAGACAAATAGCAATGTATTTATGTAGAGAAATTGCAGATTTATCTTATAAACAAATTGGATTAGATTTTGGAAAAAGAGATCACACAACAGTTATGCATGCTTGTACAAAAATAGAAAATGAAATAAAGAAAGAAACTAATAATACAAAAGCAATTGTGGAAAGTGTTAAAAACATAATTTTAAATCAACAATAATTCATTTTTAAATAATTATAGATATTTTTTAAAAATATTGTTTGGAAAAATACTTGTTTGGAAAATCAAATTTAAATTCTTCTTACGGAATAGGTACATTGGTTATCCACAAAACTATGTGAATTGTCTGTTAATAATTTGTTGAAAACTAATCTTTACACATCACAAAAAAATCATAGTGGAAATCTATATTAGTTATACACATAATTATTAACATCACTTTCATTTAGGGCTAAATAGTATTAACATAGTTTTCCACATTATCCACCGTACTAATACTACTACTACTAAAAATATTTAATTAATTAAAAAAAGGAGAAATTGAAAATGAAAATAATTTGTGAGAAAGAAAAATTAAGCAAAGCTATTACTTCCGTAGTAAAAGCTGTTGCATCTAAAACAACAATGCCAATATTAGAAGGTATATTAATCCAAACTAATGATAACCAAATTAAATTAACAACTTATGATTTAGAAATAGGAATAGAATATATTATGGATTGTACTGTTGAATCTCAAGGTAGTACAGTTGTAAATGCTATAATGTTTAGTGAGATTATAAGAAAATTACCTGATACAGAAATAAATATAACATTAAATGATAATAACTTATTAGTAATAGAATGTGAAGGTTCTTTATATAAATTAGCAACAATGAATCCAGAAGAATTTCCTGAATTACCAAAAATAGATGTTGAAAATTCTATAGAACTTGAACAAAACACATTAAAAAATATGATAAGAAAAACAATATTTGCTGTTAGTATAGAAGAAAATAGACCAATTTTCACAGGATGTTTATTTGAAGTAAATAATAATAAACTAAATGTAGTTGCAGTTGATGGATTTAGACTAGGATGGAAAAGTTGTTTCTTACAAAAACCATCAAATGATTTTAATGCAGTAATTCCTGGAAAAACATTAAATGAAGTAAATAAAATAATATTAGATTCTTTTGATAAAGTAAAAATAGGAATAGCAAAAAATCAAGCTTTATTTGAAATGGAAAACTGTAAAATTGTAACAAGATTATTAGATGGAGAATTTTTAAACTATAAAAATGTTATACCTGAAAATTGGGAAACAAGAATAAGAGTTAATAAAAATGATTTACAAAGTTGTTTTGAAAGAATTAGTTTAATTTCAACATCTTCTATAGAAAAAGAAAAAAAATATCCTGTTAAAGTATTAATAGAAATAGGAAAAGTAACTATTTCATGTACAAACCAAACAGGTGATGCAAAAGAAGAACTATATGTATCTACAGAAGGTAAAATATTAGAAGCAGGATTTAATCCAAAATATTTCTTAGATGCACTAAAAGTAATAGATGATGAAGAAGTATTTGTTGATTTCGGTTCAAATATTTCACCATGTATTATAAGACCAACAGAAGAAATAGGGGATTATAAGTATATGATTTTACCAATTAGAATGAAAGATTAATAAAATTAGTTGGAGAAAAAAATGTACATAAAAAATATAAAACTAAGCAATTTTAGAAATTATAAAGAACAATTAATTGAATTTGATAAAGGAATAAATATATTCTATGGTGATAATGCACAAGGAAAAACAAATATTTTAGAAGCAATTTTTGTATGTGCAATGGGAAAATCTTTTAGAACAAAAAAAGATAAAGAACTTATAAATTTAGATGAACAAAATTCTAAAATAGAAATTGAATATAAAAAAATTGATAGAGATGGGAAAATACAAATTAATATAACAAACAAAAAAGATATTTTCGTAAATGGTATAAAAGTAAAAAAATTAAGTGAGTTAGTGGGAAATATAAATATTGTAATGTTTAGTCCAGATGATATACAAATTTTAAAAAGTGGGCCAGCAAATAGAAGAAAATTTTTAGATATTATGATTAGTCAATTAAGACCAAACTATTTATATCATCTAAATTTATATAATAAAACATTAGAACAAAGAAATAATTATTTAAGACAAATAAATTTTGAAGGAAAAGATAAAAAAATATTAAAAATATGGGATGAATCATTAGTAATTCATGCAAAAAAAGTTTATGAATATAGAAAAGAATTTATAGAAAAAATCATAAAAAAAATAAATAATATTCATAACGAAATAACACAAAATAAAGAAAATATAGATATAAAATATTATTCAGATTTTTCTACTGAAAATGAATATTTAGAAAATTTAGAAAAATCACAATTTATAGATATAAAAAAAGGATATACAACAAAAGGAATTCATAGAGATGATTTTGATGTATTAATAAATAATAAAAAAGTAAATATATATGGTTCACAAGGTCAACATAGAACAGCAATACTTTCTTTAAAAATTTCTGAACTTCAAATTGTTTATGATGAAATAGGAGAGTACCCAATTTTATTATTAGATGATTTTATGTCAGAACTTGATAAAAATAGAATTGATAGTTTTATTAGAAATATAAAAGATACACAAGTATTAATAACTTGTACAGATAAATTGCAATTAGATAATTTAAAAGGAAATCAGTATAGTGTTATTTCAGGAAAGGTAAAATAAATATGTATGTTCACATAGGAAATAATTATATTTTAAATAGCAATAACATAATAGGAATATTCAATATTGAAAATTATAATGAAATTGATTTAGAAAATACAATAAATAATTTAGTAAAAAAAGAAGATGTTTTAGATATATCTAATGAAAAAAAAAGAACTTTAATTATTTATGAAGAAGGAAAAACAAAGGGTTTTATCTCTAATATATCATCTATAACAATAGCAAAAAGAATAGAAACAAAAATTATAAATTAAAAATATTTTATAATAAAAACTTGATTTTTTTTGAACTTTAATAATATAATAAGTAAAGACATAAGAGGACATTTAAGGAGGAAATTTTAATGGAAAAGTTTGAGCATGAATATGGTGCAGATCAAATACAAGTCTTGGAAGGTTTGGAAGCCGTAAGAAAAAGACCAGGTATGTATATAGGTAGTGTATCTGTTAGAGGACTACATCATTTAGTATATGAAATAGTTGATAATGCTGTTGATGAAGCACTAGCTGGATACTGTAAAAATATAAATGTAACAATAGAGCCTGGAAATATTATAAGTGTTGAAGATGATGGTAGAGGAATACCAGTTGATATACATCCAAAAACAGGAATCTCTGCAGCAGAAACAGTATATACAGTTTTACACGCAGGAGGAAAATTTGGAGGAGACAGTGGATATAAAGTATCTGGAGGACTTCATGGAGTTGGTTCATCTGTTGTAAATGCTTTATCTAATTGGACAGAAGTTACAATACAAAGAGATGGCGGAATATTCCAAATGAGTTTTGAAAAAGGAAAAACTGTAAAAAAACTAGAAAGAATTGGAGATTCAAATAAAACAGGAACAAAAGTTAGATTTTTAGCAGATGATACTATATTTGAAACTTTAGAATATGAGTATGAAGTACTAGAAAATAGATTTAGAGAAATGGCATTTTTAACAAAAGGATTAAAAATATCAATAGAAGATAAAAGACAGGAAGATATAAAAAAAGCAGAATTCTGCTTTGAAGGTGGACTAGTTTCTTTTGTTGAATATTTAAATAAAAATAAAGAAAAATTACATCAACAACCAATATATATAGAAAAAAATGGTGAAGTTCCAGTAGAAATAGCAATACAATATACTAGTGCATATTCTGAAAATATATATACTTTTGTTAATAATATTAATACAATAGAGGGAGGAACTCATTTAGAAGGATTTAAAAGAGCATTAACAAAAGTTTTCAATGATTATGCAAGAAATCACAATATATTAAAAGAAAAAGATGCTAATTTACAAGGTGAAGATATAAGAGAAGGAATTACAGCTGTAGTTTCAGTAAAAGTTAAAGAACCACAATTTGAAGGACAAACAAAAACAAAACTTGGAAATAGTGAGGTAACAGGTATTGTTCAAAGTATGGTAAACGAAGCATTAGCTACATTTTTAGAGGAAAATCCACAAGTTGCAAAAGCAATACTTGAAAAATGTATTAGTGCATCAAGAGCAAGAGAGGCAGCAAGAAAAGCAAGAGAACTTGTAAGAAAAAAGACATCTATGGAAGGAGCAACTTTACCTGGAAAACTTGCAGACTGTAGTAGTAAAAATCCAGAAGAATGTGAAGTTTATATAGTTGAGGGAGACTCTGCTGGAGGTAGTGCTAAACAAGGAAGAGATAGAAAATATCAAGCAATTTTACCATTATGGGGAAAAATGCTTAATGTAGAAAAATCAAGAGCTGATAAAATATATGGAAATGATAAATTGCAACCAGTAATACTTGCTATTGGAGCAGGAATTGGAGCAGATTTTGATATAACAAAGATTAGATATGGAAAAGTAATAATAATGGCAGATGCTGATGTTGACGGTTCTCATATTAGAACATTACTTTTAACATTTTTCTTTAGATATATGAGACCATTAATAGAAAACGGAAATGTATATCTTGCTCAACCACCATTATATAAACTATCTAAAAAAGGAATGGAAGACATATATTGTTATACAGATGAAGACTTAGCAAATAGATTTAAAGAATTAGAAGAAAAGGGGATACAAAGAGATCAACTTGGAATACAAAGATATAAAGGTTTAGGAGAGATGAACCCTGACCAATTATGGGAAACAACAATGGATCCAAAAACTAGAATACTTATAAAAGTAACAATGGAAGATGCAATAAAAGCAGATGAAATTTTTACAATATTAATGGGAGATGAAATTGGACCTAGAAGAGCATTTATTGAAGAAAATGCAAAATATGTAAAGAACTTAGATGTTTAAAATATTAAATAAAGTTATTAAATTATATTTAATAATACAAAGAGGTTATCCACAAACAATGAACAAAAAGTGGATAACCGTAATCAATTTAAAGGAAAAATTGAATATTTTATAATATTGTAATTATTAAAAAAAATTTTTATATAAAAATTTAATGCTTAGTGATATTTCACTAAGCATTAATCGATAAAGCTAATATTAATCTACGACTCAAACTAATATGCATAATTACTTACCTAATATATATTGCTATATAAATAAGCAATCCACCACACATATTAATCAGTTGTTCGACAACAAGAACACTATAAACAGCTATATTCATCCAATATGGACTAATAACAACCATTTAGTAATATAAATGTTATCTTATCTCGAATATATTACCTATAATTTAACCGTATATATAAATCAAATGTAAAAACATATAGATAGATACAGCTTGCATACAAATAATATATTCTTATCGCCGGCATATACCCACCTAATTATAAGCAAATATACACCTTTGCTCGAATAATAAAAAACCAAAAAAGACCTTTTATTACTCTTAGACCAACTAATATTAACCTTATAAA
>CANPWI010000015.1 GCA_947584125.1 uncultured Clostridia bacterium | reverse complement strand
TGATGCTATTATTATTAAAAGTATTATAATTATAGCAATTGTTAATTTCTTTTTATTCATATTATCCTACTTTCTTTTTTTTAATTAATATACTAACCTTTAAGCACTTCTTTGTTTAGAATTATCATCATCTTTATATAAATCTATTCCTTATAAAACCTAAAGAGTTACAAAAGCAACTCTTTAGACTATTATTTTAATTCTTTAGCATTACTAAATACTGGATATTCTTTCTTTGCACCATTATTATCAACTTCTTTAATATCAGACTTAATATTATAATATTGATTATTTTCTGAATCAAATACAAGAAGATAGTTTACTGTGTTTGACTTTTCCATCATTCTTGTTTGGCTATAACTATTACCATCATATCCTTCTATGTCTTTTTCCGTATATTTTGTAATTGTTGGTGCTTTTGTAAATTCTTTATCTCCTGATGCAACTATAACATATTTTGAATTATTCTTATCTAATACATTTTGAATTGCATATACACTTAAAGTTGTTCCATATCCTTTTTCTTTCCATTGTTCAATTTGTGCATCTACAACATTATTTAATTCTTCGATTATAGTATTAGAACTACTATTTCCACACCCTGTTAATAAAACTAGCATTGCAATTAAAATAGCTACAACTCCAATACCTAAAATTTTCTCTTTCATTTTTTTTATTTTATCCATACTATCTTTTACTCCTTTTATTTTACGATTTTTCCTGCTATAATTGTCTTTCCTTTATTATTAATAAATTCAAAACTATTCGAATCTTTTGTTACATATGCAAGCCCATCTGAAAAATCCAATGCAGTTTTATATTGATAGTCAATAACTAATTTTCCGTTAGCATCAATGTATCCATTTTTATCATCTTTTTCAACCTTAGCATAACCTTCAGCAAAATTTCTTCCACTAATTCCTTTTTCTAATTTTATTTTTTCATTACCATCTTTATCAAAATAAATTTCTTGTTCACCATCATAAAGAAGAATCATACCATTATTATCTTTTGAAAAGTCAACGGTTACCATATTGTTTGAATCTGGATATTTAAAATCTACTATTACTTCACCTTTACTATTGATTAGTCCAACTTTTCCATCTTTTTCAACCATTGCCATTTCATTTATAAAAGTATAAGCAGTATCATATTGGTAATCAATAACTAGATTTCCTTTAGTGTCAATATATCCATATTTTCCCTTATTCGTAGAATCTGCTTGTTTAACTGCTATCAATCCTGAAGAAAGTGTTCCCACATCTCCAAATGATTCGTTCACAATTGGTTTATAATCATTGTTTGTGTCTATTATTGTATACCAACCTGTTTTAATACCTACATCACTTGCAGAAACTACTGCGAGTCCTCCACCCAACATTTGTTGATTACTTGATGAACCCAATCCATGTGTATATATGAAATCTGTTAATTGTTTACCAGTTTTATCTATAAACGCATCTTTAATTCCTTTTTTTACAGTTGCTTTTCCATCTTTAAAATCTGAACATCCTTCATATTGTGGCTCTATTACTACATTACCATCTTTATCTATATATCCATATTTTTGAGGTTTACTATATTGTGTACTTTCTTTTTCTGTATCAGGAATACCAACTACTGCCAATCCTTCTGAAAAATTACTTGCACTTTCATATTTTGCTTCTATTACAATTTCACCTTTAGTGTTTATAAAACCATATTTGTCATTCATTTTTATTTTTGCCAAACCTTCTGAAAAATCCCATACACCTTGAACTTCTAAATCTAATTTTCCAACTTCTGTTACTTCCTCTGCTGTACCTTGTTCTCCATTATTTTGTGTTGTGTTCTCTCCACAACCTGTTAATAAAACTAACATTGCAATTAAAATTGCTACAATTCCTAAACTTAAAACTTTCTTTTTCATTAATTCAATCCCCCTATATTTAATAAAATTTACAAAACAATTATAGCACAATTTTAAAATCATGTATATATTTTAAAAATACTTTATTTGTTCTTCAGATAAATTTTCTTCCACTTTACTTTCTTATAAATTAAGATGCTTCCGAATACCATAAATAATAAAATTGATATTACTTGTGAAATTCTAAAACTACCTAGCATCAAACTATCTGTTCTTAATCCTTCTATTATTGCTCTAATTAATCCATACAAAGTTAGATAAGTAAATGTTAGTTGGCCTTTATATTGTCTTTTATTTCTCATAATAAATAGTATTATAAATATAATAAAATTGCAAATTGATTCATATAAAAAAGTAGGATGCACCTCTATATATGTTCCATTTTCAACAATTCCCATTCTTAATATATTATCTGTAACTTGACCATGTGCCTCACCATTAAAGAAATTTCCCCATCTTCCTATTGCTTGACCTAAAGCAAGATATGGAACAATGTAGTCTAAAACATCTAAAAAATTTATCTTTTTTATTTTACAAAATACTAATATTGTTATTATAGCACCTATTATTCCACCGTATATTGCAAGACCACCATTTCTAATATTTAAAATTTCTACTGGATTTTTTATATAAAAATTAAAATTAAATATTACAAAATATATCCTTGCAAATATTATACTTACAGGAATTAAAATAATAAATAATTCTATTATATCTTCAAATTCAATTCCATATTTACCATTATCCTTCTTAAAAAATAATATAGCTACTGAAAATGCTATAACAATAAAAATAGCATACCAATAAATGCCTATATTTCCAATATTTATTGCTATACTATTAATTTCAAATTTTAAATTTAAACCTGGAAATAGTATTTCTTTCACTTTTACCTCTTTTCTATTTTTAGCTTGCCCATAATAAGATATTTTAAATTATAATATCATAATCTAATACATTATTCAATGTATTAAAATTATAAATTATTTTAAAAGTATTTTTCCCATGTTTTCTAATCCATTTTTTTCAGGTTTTATTAAATCTTTTTTATTATAATAATACTTATCAATAAGATATTTTACATAATCAGATGTATATTTATCATTATAAATATTATCTATGTACTTTTGAACCTCTGGTATTTCTTTATTTTCTCTAAGTAATTTTAATTGTTCATAAATATTATTTTTTTGTATTAAAATATTTTTTACATCAAAATGTTCTTCTTTTTTTTCAAAATTATCCATTTAATCTCCTCCATTTACCCAACAAAACCTATTTGTTGTTTTTTTACTTCTATTGGTTTTAAATTCTTTAACACATTTTCTATATCACTTTTAATAATTGCATTAATTGATTTTGAATTTGTTTTAATAATTCTATCAGCTTGTTCAAATTTTATTTTTTCAAATAAATTTCTTACATATCTACCATTTCCAAAAGATTCTATGTTTCTCGCATTATTAAAATTATCTATTAAAAGCTGTTTACATGTATTTGATAACTTGTAATGTTCTTTTTTACATAAATCACTAAATATAGATAATAATTCTTCATTACTATAATCTGGAAAGTTTATGTTAAATTGAATTCTACTTTCAAATCCTGGATTAAGTTTAATTAAGTTTTCCATTTCTTCTGTATAACCTGCTAAAATTATGCATATTTCATCTCTATGGTCCTCCATTTCTTTTATTAATGTTGCTATTGCTTCATCTTCAAAACTACCTCTTTTATCTGCAACTAAACTATATGCTTCATCAATAAATAGAACTCCACCTATTGCTTTTTCAACAGTTTCATGTACTTTTTGAGCTGTCCACCCAACATATTTTCCTACCAAATCTCTACCATGTATTTCAACAAACTTTCCATCACCATCTAAAATTTTTTCTTCTTCAAATAATTTTCCTATTATTCTCGCAATACTTGTTTTTCCAGTTCCGGGGTTTCCTGTAAAACACATGTGCAATGTAGGCATATTTCCTCTTTCCTTGTTTAGTTTTATATAATTAAGTATTTTTTCCATTTGAATTTTAATATCATTAAGTCCAACTAAATTTTCTATTTCTTGTTTTGCAGTCTTTTTTGTTTTTTTAGATGAATTATCTTTTGTTCTATGTGATTTATTTTTATTAAATTTTTCTTTATTTTCAGATAACATTTTTTTATCAATTGTTGTAATATTATTACTTTTACAATCAATTATAAGCTTAATTATCATATTTTTCAATCTCCAAAATGGAACATCTGCAAATTCTTTTAAATCTTTTTTATTATATTGTAATTTATTTTCTTCTAGTTTGTTTTTACAGTACATTACTTTGTCTTCTAATGATATTTTTTCTATTGTCATTCTCCAGCTTGCTAATTCTCCTAATTCAGCATCAATTTCTCCTTCACAAAAATTTGTGTCTTCAAAAATAAATACTTTATCTTTAAATTGTTTCATAACTTTTTTTAAATCTTCATATTGGTCTGCATAATCTATTCTAAGTTTTCTTTCATTTATCACTATAATGCTATCCTCAATTCCAGATATTTTATCAAATGGGCAATCTCGTCTACTATTAATTATTTTATCTAGGCAACATATTTTATCGTTTTGAATAATGTTATATTTCATAAATATTTTTGCACATACCTTTAATAACCCATTTAATAAGTTATATGATGAATCATTTCTTACAATAATGTTATAATTACCAAAATCAACTTTATTATTTTCTTTTAATTTAGTAAAAGTAATTATATCTTTTAACACTTCTTTATTTTGTACTACCCCACATAAATTATCAAGTTCATTTAAAATTTTTTCATCTTCTACATCTAAAACATAATTTTTTACCATAACAATTACTTCCTTCCTATAAAAAAAATTCTTATCTTTAATGTACTCATTATACATTATAAAGATAAGAATTAAAATGTACCTGGTCATATAATGTCTAGGTATTATATCTTCTTGCTGCTTCATCAATATTATTTTTTATCTCCTCAACTAAATTTTGTGGTTTTGTAACAGTTACCATATCTAAATTTCTTGTTGCCCATAATTTAAATCCCATTGGATTAACACATAATTTCATTTTAAAATTTTGTGGATTTATTGGTGTTATTTCAACCATATTTCCAAATTTCTCTAATACCTCCTCAATAAAACTTTCTTTACATATTGCTTCTATTTCTACTTCATCTCCACTAAATGCTTCAACAGTTGTATTTGCAAAATGTTCAATATCTTTTTCAGATTTTTTAATTGTTATTGGTTCAGATGTTTCTTCTAAGTTTCTAATTCTATCTAATCTATAATTTACAAAATTATTTTTTCCATCTTTAATTGCCATCATATATAATTGTTGTTTTTCATAAAAAATTGCATAAGGAGATACTATGTGACTTCCTTTATTCTGTTTTTCAATTTTAGTACCAATAATTGCATATTTCCAATAATCAAATTTAATTTTATGATTATTTTTTATACTGTTTGAAATATCTTCTATATTTTTAATTACCTCCATATTTGTTGTTTTAGCTTTTGGAGAATATACTTTATAATTTTTTATTTTTTCGTTTTCATATATATTTTGTAAATTTTTGCATTTTTTTATTATTCCTTTTGCTAAAGATTTTTCTATAAAAGTAGAATAACTAAACATATCAATAATTGCTCTAATTTCTCCTGGTTCAAAGTCTGTTTCTGGGTCATTACTAATATAGTATCCAATATTATTATCATTGTATGTACTAATATCATATCCAAATTTTTCTTTTAGTAAGTTAATATCTCTCCTAATTGTTCTTGGTTCAATGCTTACATTATATTCTTCCTTTATCTTATTTTTTAATTCTGAGACAGATAATTTATGTTTTTCATCAGTATATTTTTTTAATACATTTAATATATATAATATATTTCCACTTTTTTCATATAATTCCATAACATTATTCTCCTTTATTTACAAATTAAAGATTATATATTTCCCCATTTTCTAACTGTTTTATAACGCAATTTTCTAAATTCATTTTATTAAATTCTTCTGGTTTTTCACTATGTATTGGAATAAGTATATTAGGTTTTACTATATTACATACTTGCTGAATTGCTTCAAAGTGAGCATGTCCACTTGTATGTAAATAAATATGATTTTTAGGAACAAATTCTTGTAAACTTTTATATTCCTCAAATTCTTTATTTAAGTATCCGTCCCATTGTGAATATACAAAAGAGTTTTTAGGAAATTTTTCAAGCATTTTTCTAGAGAAATAATTATCTCTTACAAGCATTACAAATCCGTCATCATTCATTATTTTTAAAAGATTTGGTCTATAATTATATACATAATTAAATTTATATAAATTGCTCCTTGAAATTGAATCTATATATAATAACATATCCTTTTGATAATCATCACATATAAATATTTTTCTAGCTTTTAATGCTGCTTTATGCAAAACAGCTATACGGTCAATATTAGTACTACTGCAAAATACAAAAATATTTTTATTTTCTTTGAAAATTTTTTCAGCTTTATATTGTAATTCGTTTTCTGTTAATGGTAATTCTCTATTTCTTGATAAAGTAGTTCCTTCACAAATTAAGCAATCAACTTTGCCAACATATTTTTTAATAGCAGGAATAACAGCTTTACCTCTAGGTCCATGTATTCTAAAATCGCCTGTATGTAAAATTTTTTTTCCGTCACATTCTATTAATAGTGCATGAGCATTAAAAGCTGAATGGTCAACCTCTATTGGTGTTATTAAAATATCATTAATTTTTATTTTTTCTGGAATTTTAAATGTTATAAATTTATTTATTAATTCTAAATTCTCTTTAGGCGCTTTTTTAGCGTTTACAAGTTTTCTTTGTACCTTAATAAATATTTCTTTAGAAATTTCTCCTATGTATACTGGTATTTCATCTAATAATTTATTATATAAGCCTATATGGTCGCCATGATAATGTGTTATAAAAACTGCATCAAATTTTTTCTTTCCTTCTATAGTTAGACCTTCTATTTTTAAATCCTCTTGTTTTTTCTTTTTGGTAGATGGTAAATTTGAGCCAATATCAATAGCAATTTTAGTACCATTATTTGATTCAATAGTTGTTACACAACCACCAATTTGATTTCCATTATAAATTTGAATTTTCATTATAACCTCCATAAATTTAACTTTGTTATAATATTATATAAAAATAAAACAACACTATCAATCTACTTGGTCACAAAATGTATCTCTACAATTATTTCATAAAATCTTCTTTTTTAACTTCTTCATACTCATCAATATTCAAATTAAAATTATTATCCTCATAAGTTTTATCTGTTTTTATATATTTAAAATCAAACATATCTTTAGGTTCAGCAAAATACAAATCTATTAAATTTTTATCATTTTTTAGTAATTTTTTTACTGAATAAGTTGAATCACAATTTTTTATTCCTAAATAACTTTCAAAGGTTGTATTTTCGTTATTACAATCAGCAAGAAAAAATACAAGCTCTGCAGACTCTTTTCCATCTTTTAATGTAATATTGTTATAATCTATATTTTTAAAATTATCATTTTTTATTAAGTCATTTTCTTTATAAAAATTCATTATAAATTTAATTTCATCTAATAATCTATCTTTAATATTTATCTTATATTGGTCTTCTTTTTCAAAATTTTCTTTTCTATATTTAGATTCATATATGCCGTCTTTTTCTCTAAGTTTTTTTATAATTTCAATGTTATTTTTTATATGACCTGCAATTCCACTACCAAATGTTAAATTGTTTTTATCTACTCCTCCATAAGCATTAGTACCATGTTTTACCTCTACTAAATATATAGTAATTTTATTTTCATTATCTGGCTTTCCAATTACCATTATATCTGCTCTACCTAAAGTTTTTGTTTTAACATTTCCAGATTCATTTTTTACTTTATCCGTATTATTTGCCTTATAAATGTAGTCATTTAATCCTTGTAATTGATATTCAACATCATAAGCATAATAATTTGAATTTGTATTATTTAATTCATGCATTATTTTTTGTTGAATTATTTTTTCAGCTTTTACAGTTGTATTTCCTAACTTTCCATTTTGGTATTTTTCTACTTTTTCTTTTAATTCTTCTAATATTTCTAGCCATTCATCTAAATTATCTGTTTTTCTTTTTTTTAGTAGTTCATCTAATTTTGCAGGTTTTTCATTACTATTAAAGTTAAAATAATTTTCATCTATGTATCCTTCAAATTTATTTAATCTTGGATAATAACTTAATTTGAAAAATCTGCCCCCAGCTACATAAAAATGCATTTCATTATTTCTAACACCTAGAATTACATCATTATTTTTTCTTGCAAAATCAATAAATGGTTTAACTACTTGATTAAATTTTTCTATGTTTTTATCATAGACTTTTATACTTCTCATAAATTTTATCCTCCATCAAATTTATTTTAAATTTTCATCTTTTATTTTACATTCATTTTCGATTATACAAAAATAATACCATTCTTTTATTTAGCTGTCAATTACATCATAAATTCTATTATTGTATTGCAGATTTATTTTTTCTATATTATAATGTTAATACTAACGATAGATGAATTTTAAAGGAGTAATAAATATGATTAATAGAGAAGATAATCCAGATTATTTAAATTCTTTTTTAGACTATTCTGGAACTATTTTAAATAAATCACCTAATACAATTAAAGAATATAATTATGATTTAGCAAATTTTTTAAGATATTTGAAAATCCATTTTAAGCTAATCAAGGATGATGTACCTCTTCAGAATATTACTTTTAAAGATGTTCCTATTGAAATTATAGCTAAAGTTAAATTAGAAGATATACATGCATATTTATTTTATTTAAAAAATAATTTTAGAAGCAAGCCTGCAACATTATCTAGGAAAACATCAAGTATTAGAGTATTTTTTAATTATTTATCTCAAAAAGCTAAATTAATAGAATTTAATCCTGCACAAAATTTGGAAACTCCAAAACAGGAAAAACGATTACCTAAATACTTATCTTTAGACGATAGTAAAAAGTTATTAAATGTTACAGCTAATGAATCAAGAAATAATAAAAGAGATTATGCAATTATTACTTTATTTTTAAATTGTGGTATGCGTTTATCTGAACTTGTTAATATAAATATTAAAGATATAAATTTTGATGATTGCAAAATGAATGTTATTGGTAAAGGTAACAAAGAAAGAACTATTTACTTAAATAAAGCTTGTATTAAAAGTTTACAAGAATATTTAGATGTAAGACCTAGAGATAAAGTAAAATTTGATTCTCGTGATGCTTTATTTTTAAGTGAAAGACGAGAACGCATTAGTAACAGAGCAGTTCAGTATATTGTTAAAAAAGAACTTCAAGCTGCTGGATTGGATATTAATAAATATTCTGTACATAAATTACGACATACAGCAGCAACTTTAATGTATCAATATGGAAATGTTGATATAAGAGCCCTTCAAGAGTTATTGGGTCATGAAAGTATATCTACAACTGAAATTTATACACATGTTGCAAATCAACAAGTAAGAAATGCAGTAGAAAGTAATCCTTTATCTAATTTATAAAATAATAAGAGAAGAATATCGTTATTAGATACCTTCTCTTGGATTTTAACTTTCTAATTTATTAAATTTTTATATTTTTATTCCTCTTACTAATAATCTTTTTGTATTAAGTATTTGTGGTGTACAAGTAACTAATGTTACATGTTCTTTTTCTTTATCTTCTTTTATATATGATGTATTATTTGGTTCTACTATTTTTACATCATCTATAATATATTTAATTTTATTATCCCAAAAATTAATATAAAATTCATCACCAATTTTTAATTTGTCTAAATCATCAAATAATTTAGCTTTTGTATATCCAGTATGACCTGCTAAAACTGAGTGCGTTCCTAACCCTGCATTTGGCATAGCTGTATTTTCTAAGTGTCCTATTCCTTTTGCTAATATCTCATTTGTTGTACCTTCATATATTGGTAAATTTACATTTATTTTTGGTATTTCAATATATCCTAAGATTTCTCCAATATTTTTAAAATCTATATAATTTGTATTTTCATTTTTTATATTTTCTTTATAGTTATCTATTTCTTTCTTTTGTTCTACTTTTGATATTTGTCTTGTAATTATTGGATACAAAATCATTATTAATCCAATTATTAATATTATAATTTTTAATATTTTATTTTTCATATTATTCTTTCTTTTTAGTATTTTGTAGTACAACAGCTGTTCCTATTACTAATGCTCCTATAAGAATTGTTATTCCAACACCTATTCCACCTGTTGTTGGTAATGTAAAGCTTTTTTTATTTATAACTTGTATTGTATTTTCTGAATAATCTCCAGATATAGAATTTACTTTTATTTCAACTGGTTTTGATAATAATTTATAATATTTTGTTTCTCCATTTTCTTCATAACTTGGTGCTTGCGTTTCTACAATCCAATAACTTGTTTCTGCTTGATTTGCTGGAATATTATCATTTCCATAGCTTAATCCTTCAAATATTACATATCCTTGTTCATTTGAAACTGCTTCTATATAATCTCCATTTGAATAAGTAATATATCTTCCATTTTGTGCATTTTCTTTTGATGTTGCAATTCTAAAAATTGCGCCTTTTAAAGCATTTTTTCCATCTGTTTTATAAACAAGAACTTTTCCTGTATGTACTTCCGCTTCATTATCTTCTGTATTACTTGTTCCTTGTTCTTGTAAACTTAAATCTATTGAACTTGTATAAGTTAAACTTACTGTATTTGCATTTCCATCATTTCCAAATATAACATCATCATTAAATGTTGTGTCATAAGTTATTTCAAGTTCTTTAAAACTTGTTAAATTTTCATTTGTAAAATTTAATATTAACTCTTGTCCGTTTTTTTGAATATTATAGTCTGTATTATTAATAAGTAAAGTTTTATTATCACTATTATCTATTCCGTTAATCTGTATTGTGTTTTCATTACAAGTTAATCCGTTTGATAATGTATTATTTATTTTGTATGTTTTCATTTTATTTATTATTGTTGGTACTTTTGCTTCTATTTTCCATGTAGTTGTATCTTCTAAATTAGCACCAATATAATTTCCATATTCTCCATTATTTAATAATACCTCTATTTTCATTTCTGGTTTTTCTATAAGCATCTCTAAATCCTCGTCTGTGTTATCTAAAGATATAGTAAAATCTTGTGTGTTGGATTCATCTAAAATATATCCATCTATTACCTCTGTAGCAACTAATCTATATTTTCCAGCTGGTAAGTTATGTAATGTTATAAGTCCATTATTATCTGTTACTAAATTTTCTGCACCTAGATAGTCATACCATTTGTCATTATTATTTTTTTGTAGTTTTAATTTTACATTTTCTAACCCTTCATTTTTATTATTAACCGCTTTTAATGTTACATCTCCATATACTGTTGTATTTTTGGGATATACCTTTACATCATAATCCCATTTGTTTCCTCCATTATTTGTACTTGGAATATCTATTAAAAATGGTTGTATTGGTTCTAAAACATTTATAGGTGTATTTGTTTCTTCTACAAAATATCTTCCTAATTCTAAGTTTTCAAATTTTACTACTCCATTTCCATCTGTTATCTTACTTAATTTACTTATTAAGCTTTGACTTTTTATATATTCTTTTGCTTCTTCTATATTTTGTATTTCTTCATTTACCTTATATATTGTAAACTCTACTCCTTCAAGCTCAATATTTTCGTTGGTATTTTCATTTGCAATTCCATCTTTGTTTCCGTTTTGATGTTCATATTTTGTTATTGTTAATGAACCTTTTTGGGTTGTATCTATTACACTATTATTTACTGCAAATATTTTATTTGATAATGTAGTTAATAAAATTACTACGATTAATATTAAATTAATTATTTTGTTTTTCAATTTTTTTACCTCCGCTTCTTTTCTTTAAAATATAAATTAACAATGTTGTAACTATTATTATTCCAATTATTTCTATTAGTAATAATATTCCTCCAGTTGCTGGTAATATTGTTTTTTTATAGTTATAAAATGTTAAATTAATTTCTGTGTTATTATTAGTTATTTCTCCTGTTTGTTCATCTTTTGCAAGTGAATATTCTTCTTTTGCTTGTACCTCTACTAATTTATATATTCCTACTGGTAATGTTTTAAAAAGTGCTTGTCCATTACTATTTGTAACTTGAGTTTCAACTAAAGTGTTATTACTATCATATAATTCTATTTTTGCTCCTTGTAATTTATTGCTGTTATCATTTTTATCTACTACATTAACTGTTATATTTCCATAAACTTTAGAATATATGTAATTTACTGTTATAGTATCTTCTGTCATAGTTCCTGCATTATTACTTGGTGCTATTTTTAATTTATATCCGTATATCTCTTCACTCGTTGTTTTATAATTTTCAAAAACTTTTCCTGTTATTGTTTTTGTTTGTAATATGTTATTATTTTCGTCTTTATGATTTACAATTACTTTTGCATCTTTTAACTTATATTTATATGTAACAGTTATTTTCCCTTCAATTATTTTTCCATTTTGATTACTTGGAGTAGATATTAATGTATATCCATATATATTTTTACTTGTTGTTGTGTAATTATCATCTACATAGCCATTTATTACTGTAGGAGTATCTATTTGCTTATTACTCTCATCTACATATATTGCATTTACTGTTCCTTTTTTCCATAAAACTATGTTCTCTGAGCTTACTTTTGTACTCCATCCGTTTGCTGGATTTAATGTTACTTTACTTAATTCATTATTTGCATAACTATTGTTCGTTGTTTTTACTAAAACTCTTCCTTTCAAATAAGAATTTGGCCTAATATTAAATGTTGGATAACTAGAATTGGTGTTTATATATTTATCATCTCCTGCCAAATATATAATATCTTGATTAAAATTTCCTCCTATAATTGTACAGGATGTTCCACAATGATAAACGCCAAACTCTATACAATTTTGTAATGTCACATCACTTATAGTCATTTTTCCTAATCCTATATTGGATATTCCCCAATTATTATTATCTATATTTCCACCTTTAATATCCATTGTACCTGAAGCATTTTGTAACCCTTCTCCATTTTCATAAACACTACCATCATTAAACATACATTTTCCTGTACTAAATATACCAACTTCATTATTAAATAAAGTTACTCCATTAATTATAAAATTACCTTGATTGTTATGTAGTCCTTGAGTATTATTATGTATTATTCCACTATTTATTGTTACTGTACCGAAAGCTCCTATTCCCATATAATTATTATAAAAATTACCACTTTCTACTACTAATGTAGATGTGGAATCTACATGAATCCCTTGTGTTCCACCATAAAAATTTGAATTATAAACTTTTAAATAGCCACCATTTCTAACAGATACTTTATTAGAAGCTTCTGTTTTTAAGTTATTACCATTAAAATTTGTATTGTATATATTCATCGTTCCATATACATGAATTGCAGAAATATCAGTTACATTCATATTACTTTTTAAAGTATGTCCTTGTCCATATAAATTTTTATTACCTTTTTGATTTATTGCATTTGGTATTGTTATATCAGTAGTTAAATATATATTATATGTATTACCATCATCTATTTCTAAATAGTACTTTAACATTTGATATATACTTACCATTATTCTGCTAGGATTTGCAATAGTTGTTATATTTTTATTTTCTTTTTCTATTTTTTCATTTAATACTTGATTTTGTTCATTTTTATTTTCTTGAACAATATTATTTTTATCTATTGTGTTACTTGCATAAGAATTAATACTAAATAATAATAAAATAATTAGTATTAGTAATAGCATATTTTTAAATTTCATCTATGCCTCCTTTTTATAGATTTTTAAAAAATTGAATAATTATCTTGAATTAAGATTTGATTTTAAATATTTTTTGATTAAATAATTAATATTAGATTTTAGAATATTAAATTTGAATAATTATATTTTGGGAATAAGTAAAATTTTGTTAAAATACTGATACAAAAATTTAATGAAAAAAATTAATATAGAATTTTTTTGAATATAAAATATTTGAGAATGTAATAAAGTATAACATGATTTTTATGTAAATGCAATAGATAATAATAAATTTTTCGTAAATATTTAAAAGGAGTACTAAAAAATACTCCTTTCAATTTTTTTAATTTTCTCCTGCTGTGTATTTCATTGCCCAGTATCCTGGTAACTCTGTATTATTAAATGTAAATGCTTCTGGTATTTGGTATCCTGCATCTGTTTCAGTTTTTGTTCCTTCTATAAATATTACCTGTGTTCTTCCTTTTGCAGGTTGTGATTGTTGAACACTTGTTATTTTAAATTCATATCTAGGTATCCATACATAGTATGTTTCCATACCGTCTTTTTTTACTACAATGTTTGCCCATCTACTTTCACTATAGTTATACCAATTATTTGGTGCATTTGTTGGGTTTCCATCTTGATCTACTTTTATTTGTGTTTCTTTGTTTTCTTTACCTTCATTATCATAGGTTACATAGTAAGTATATTCACTCTTAAATCCTATTAAGTTTGGTCTATTTGCATCTACTGTTTTCATTTGTTTTACTACTGTTCCTACATATTTATCACTGTCTTTTTCTCTTATTTCTACAAGTATTGTATGTTTTGTACCAGTTTGTAGTCCTGTGAATTCATAGCTTTCATTTGCGTTTTCTTTACTTCCACTATACTTTCCATCTATATAATAATTATATTTTTGACCTGCTTGAACTCCATTTCCTATTATTCCTTTTGTTTTTATAGTTGAACTTGTTGCTACTAGATCTGTATCAAATTTAAGTTCTGCTATTTCTCCTGCTGTATATTTCATTGCCCAATATCCTGATATTTGTTCATCTTCTGTTTCTTTTCCATCTCCATTTTTGTCAAACCAAAATGCTTCTGGTATTTTATATCCTTCATCTGTTTTTGTACTTATTCCTTCTATGAATTTTACTACGCTTCTTTCGTTTGTTTGGTCTAACATATATTCATATCTTGGTATCCATACATAGTAGGTTTCTAATCCATTATTTCTTGTAACAATATTTGCCCATCTACTTTCTCCATATTCATACCAATTTTGTGGTTCTCCATCTTTTATTGGTTGCGTGCTATGTTCATTTCCGTTAGCATCATAAGTTACATAGAATGTTGTATCTTTATCAAATCCTGTAAAATCTGGTTTATTTACTACTGCTGGTGAATATTCTTTTGTCATGCTTCCTACTATTTCACCTTTTTCATTTAATGCTGTTATATTTATTGTATTATCTCCCGCTTTTAAATTACTAAATTCTATTACTTGCTTTGATATTTGTTCTGGTTCAATATTATCTGTTATTTCTTTTATTATTTTTCCATTTAGAGCAACTGTATATTTTTTTATTCCACTTGTACTTGTTATATTTGTATTTATAGTTATATTCTTTATTTTTACTATTCCTTGTACTACTGACATATCGTAATTTATTATTGATGGTGATACTGAATCTCCTGCTGTGTATTTCATTGCCCAATATCCTGGTAATTCTATTGTTTTATTATCTATTGTCATTGTAAATGCTTCTGGTACTTGGTATTCCTCTTTTAGTTCGTCCCATGTTTTTTTCTCTCCTGTTTCTGCATCTATATAATTATTTTCACAATCTACAAATTTTACATCACTTGTTTCTTTTTCTTGGTCTAGTTTAAAACAGTATCTTGGAATCCAAACATAATAAACATCTACGCCATTATTTTCTACATATATGTTTGCCCATTTTTTATCTTTATAGCTATACCAATTTTCACTTGGATAGTCTGATATCCATTTTCCAGGAACTAAGTTTCCTTGTGCATCTTGCTCTATATATCTTGTTTTGTATTTTATAAAACCATCATCTAATTTTGGTGTGCATAAATACACTCCATTTACATTTTCATAATTTCCATTTCTTATTACTATTCCTGTTGGTTTTTCATAGGTTAATATCTTTATTCCTATGTCTTTACACCACTTTACTTGTTTTTCATTATTTTTCACACTATTGCTTGATACATAGTAAAACTCACCTTCATACACTGCCACATATTCTTTTTCGTCATTTTTTATTCCTGTAACTATATCTTCTATATTTGCACTTATATCATCTTGTGTTATATCTTCTAACCATCCTTGATTTATCATATCTTCTAACATGATACCTGCATTTATCTTTGATGTGTCTGTACTTGCAGTTTCTATTACTTGCCACCCTATTGATATATTTGCATTTTCAGCTAATTGACTAATTCTAGTTTTAAAAGCAGCTTCTTTTGCTCTTTCTGTAATTCCATCTTCTCCGGTTATATATCCTATTGTAACACCAGCTATAATTAATAATATAACTATTGTTATTATTAGTGCAATAAGTGTTATTCCTTTTTTACCTTTCATATTACCTCTTTCCTACACCTATTTTTAATATAATTTTATATATTATAACCCTTGACCACATACAGCTACGCCACGAGCACAGTCTGTACCAATGTCGCGGTTGAACGAGAAAATACCATAGTAACCGCGCGCGAAATAAGGCCAACTCGCATAAACCCAGCTAGGTGTAGACGCGCCATGCCATTTTTCACATCCAGGGTTGGTCGCATCTTTATCTCCTAGTGCATCTCCTCTTTTAACTGATGATTTGTCACTTCCATAACTATCAAAGTATCTACTATTAACATTTTTAAATATGCTACCACTTAATCCTCCTGCTACATATTCCCAGTTACCTGTTTGTAGCATCACACCTGTGTTATTTCCTGTTGTAGTTGTTATTGCATTTGCATTATCTGAATTTCCATACCCAGATGCTGATAATATTGCTATTGCTCCATATTCTGTTGCCTTCATCATGTGTACATCTATATCAT
>CANPWI010000014.1 GCA_947584125.1 uncultured Clostridia bacterium | reverse complement strand
GATACCTTTTTCTAATTCCTTATATAACATATATTTATCTGTTAAAAGTTCATATAATTCAATACTCATTACTGCTAAATCTCCTGCACCATTTTTAGTAATATATACTGGACTTTTTGTTTGATGACAAATTGTAGAAATTTCATTATAATTGTTTCTTAAATCTGAACTTGGTCTAATAATTGGCATAATAAACACCTCCATTAATATTATATACATATTTTATCAAAATATTGATATATTGTCAATATTTCTTATTATTCATCTAAACAAAAAATTGAAGAAATTTACTAATATTTAGCTTTTTCTTCAATTTTATATTAATCATTTATAATTTTAAGTATTATATTAAACATTTTATTATTGTTTATTTACCAACATCTATATATACACTTTCATTTGGTTTATACATATCTAGTTTTTCTCTAGCGATTTCTTCTATGTATTCTGTAGAATTTATTTTAT
Source organism: uncultured Clostridia bacterium (assembly GCA_947584125.1). Classification (GTDB taxonomy): domain Bacteria; phylum Bacillota; class Clostridia; order TANB77; family CAG-508; genus CANRMR01. The sequence goes on along the minus strand of CANPWI010000014.1, from coordinate 17,552 downwards.
CTTTTTTGGAAATTAAAGTTTTATTTAGCTTTTCTTGTTCTTCTATTTTTGAAGCTACATATTCTTGCTCTGTTTTATATGAATTTAATTTTTTTTGCTGTGAAATAAATGTTATAATAAAATACACTATTAACACTATCATAGCTATGTTTATAATAATTTTTCTCTTTTTCATAAGTACACTTTCCTTTTAATTTATTTTCTTATTGATATCATACTTATATATTTCTACATTTTATTTTAAATTCCTTCTTTATTTTGTCATTTTTTTACTGTTTCTTGTTTTTTCATTTTTATTTTTAAATCTAATTTGCTTATTTTAGACATGATTGTCGTTTTTATAAATAAAGTAGGTTTTCTTAAAATTTTCTTTATTATTTTATATATAAAGTTTAAAGGAGCAAATATAATTTTAAATATCTTATATATTACTCCTTTAAAAAAATTGATTATTGTTACATTAAATTTTATGAAATATTTACTAATTGTAATTATGTATAGTATTATTCCTAGTATTATACCTAAAAAAATATATAGTCTTAATTCTCCATCATTAAAAACAAATATTGAATATAATAAAATTCCGCCCGAGATTATCCAAAATGCTATATCTTCTATGTAAGTCATAAAATTAGAGGTTTTGAAACTTTTTCTTAATACACGAAAAATATCAAATATAATACCTATAATTATCCCGTTTAGAATGAAAATTAAAAATACATAAGCTTGATGAATTGTTTCTGTGCTCATAAATTTCTCCTATTTAAAAATTTTTCCAAAAAATCCACCACTATTTTTATCTAAATCTTTTTGACTGTAATTTAAACTAGATACCTCCCCTTCTACTATTACATCTTGTGTGTCTATGCTTAATTTATTTATTCTTAAATTCTCACCTTTTACAGTTAACAATCCTAACTCTGTTTCTAAAATAACAACTTGGTCATCAAAACTTAATACATCTAATACTCCTGAAATTGTTAATTTTTCTCTATTTTCTAAAATTAAATTTTGGATAGTGCTTGTAATCTGATTATTTTTTCTTTCTTCTACCATCATAGCTAAAATCTCCTTTCTAAGTTAATTAGTATATGATATATATATTCAAGTCTTGTCTATTTTAGAACACTTTATTTTAAACTTATTGGAAATTTTAGTATTATAATATTATAAATTAAATATTGCCATTGCTATATTAAAGTATATAAATACAGAACATGTATCTACTATTGTTGTAATTAATGGAGCTGCCATAATTGCAGGGTCAAGTTTAAGCTTTTTTGCTATCATTGGAAGAACACAACCTAATACTTTTGCAAGAATTACTGTACCTATTAAACTAGCTCCTAATACTATAGCAAGTTTTATATCATGATACATAATTTGAATTCTAATTCCATTTACAATAGCTAATACTATTCCAACTATTAAAGCAATTCGTATTTCTTTAAAGATTGCTTTAAACCAGTCTTTTAATTTTATTTCTTCTAATGCTAGTCCTCTAATTATCATTGTTGATGTTTGTGAACCACAGTTTCCTCCAGTATCCATAAGCATTGGTATAAATGAAACAAGAAGTGGAATTGATGTAAATGCATTTTCATATTTTGTTATAATTCCTCCTGTTAGTGTTGCTGAAATCATTAAAAATAGAAGCCAAATAATTCTGTTTTTTGAATGTTTCCATACTGATGTTTTAAAATATGTTTCTTCACTTGGATTCATACCTGCCATTTTTTCAAAGTCTTCTGTATTTTCTTCTCTTATAACATCCATAGCATCATCAACTGTAACAATTCCTACAAGTCTATTTTCATTGTCTACAACAGGTAATGCTAAATAATCATATTTATCAAATTTTCTAGCAACTTTTTCTTTATCTTCTAATGTATTTACAGAAATAATGTGTGTATTCATAACATCTTTTATTTTTTTATGTTCTTCTGCTAATAATAATGTTCTAACAGATACTAATCCTAATAATTTTCTGTCTATATCTGTTACATAACATATATATATTGTTTCCTTATCTACACCTATTTTTCTAATTCTTTCAAAAGCTTCTTTTATTGTCATTTCTGGTTTTAAGCTAACATATTCAACTGTCATTATACTTCCAGCACTGTCTTTTGGATATTTTAATATTTTGTTTATTTCTTCTCTTGTTTCATTATCTGTATTTTTTAATATACGCTTTACAACATTTGCTGGCATTTCTTCTATAATGTCAACAGCATCATCAACATATAATTCATCAAGAACTGCTTTTAATTCTTTATCATTAAATGCTTTTATTAAAATTTCTTCCATATCTGAGTCCATTGCAACAAAGGTTTCTGCTGCAATTTCTTTAGGTAATATTCTAAAAAGTATTACAATATCTTCTTCGGAGGAAAGTTCATTAAATAAACTTGCAATATCTGCTGGATTGCAAGTTTTTATTATATTAGTTAATTCTTGAATTTTTTTTGTTTTTAATAAATTTAATACTTCATCTTTTATTTCTTCCATGATTTCCTCCTAATACTTTTAAAATAAATTTTCTATTTCTTCTTTTGAAATTACTCCAACTGATGTATTATAAATTTTTCCTTCTTTTATTACTACTAATGTAGGTATGCTTTCTATATTAAATTCTGATGCAAGTTCTGGCTGTTCATCTACATTTATTTTTCCTACTTTAATTTCATTATTTGTATTTGCAAATTCATCAACTATAGGTGATAACATTTTGCATGGGCCACACCAACTTGCCCAAAAATCTAATAGTACAGGTTTACTTGATTCATTAACTTCATCTTTAAAATTTTGTTTTGTAATTGTAACTACAGACATATTAATCTCCTTTCGTTTTATTATCTTTATTAGTATGCTTATTTTATTATAAAATATTATGTTTTATTTTATATATTTCATATTATAGCAATTTATTGCTTTTTTTTCAACAAAAATTTACTTTACAATTTTTCCTGGTATTCCAACTACAGTAGAAGCACCTAAATATATTATATTTTCAATATTATAATAAAGTTCAAGATATTGATTTTTATACGGTCATGCACTTTTTATTTTTTCTTACATATAATTTGGTATAGAAAATTTGGAGGTATTTTTATGTTGACTCTTTCACTATCTAGCTTTTGGGCTTTTTTAAAAACAACCATGTTTTTGGTTGGCTATATTCAAAGTAGTCAGCTATTTCCTGAACCACTAACTTCTGAAGAAGAAAAAATATATTTAGAAAGATTAAAAGATGGAGATGAAGAAGCTCGCAATATTTTAATCGAGAGAAACTTAAGGTTAGTTGCACACATTTGTAAAAAATATACCACTACTAATATAGAACAAGATGATTTAATTTCTATTGGTACTATTGGTCTTATTAAGGGTATTAATAGTTTTAAATCTGATAAAAATATTAGACTTGCAACTTATGCTGCTAGGTGTATTGAAAATGAAATACTAATGTTTTTAAGGTCAAATAAGAAAACTAAAAATGAAGTATATCTTAATGAACCTATTGGAAAGGATAAGGATGATAATGAAGTTACTTTATTGGAGGTTTTAGAAAATGACGAAAGAAGCATTGATGATGAGATTGACTTAAAGATTAAAATTAAAAAGCTTTATCAAAAAATGAAAGAAATACTAAAAGATAGAGAAAAAAATATATTAGAATTACGCTTTGGTTTAACTGGTAGTTCTCCTAAAACTCAAAATGAAATTGCAAGTATGATGGGTATTAGTCGTTCTTATGTATCAAGAATTGAAACTAAAGCTATTAGTAAACTTGAAAAAGAGTTTAGAGAAGAATAAAAATAATCTTATTATTCTTTTCTATTTTCTAATAATTCTTCCATTGTATGCCATGCAAGTAGTGCACATTTTACTCTTGCTGGCATATTAGATACATTTTTAAAAGCTATTGCATCTTCTAATTTTTTTAGTTGTTCTTCATCAGTTTGTTCTCTTTTTATCATTTCTATAAAAGTTTTTATAATATCTTTTGCTTCCTGTATTGTTTTACCTTTTAAAGTATCTATCATTATAGAGGTAGATGCTTGAGATATAGCACACCCATGACCTGAAAATGCCATATCTGAAATTTTATCTCCATTTAATTTAACTTCTAGTGTAATCTCATCTCCACAATTTGGATTATGTCCTTTTTCAGAGTAATCCGCTTCATCTAGTTTTTTCTTATTATATGAATTCATACTATGTTCCATTATTAATTCATTATAAACATCTGTTAAATCTTCCATTTGCTTTCCTTTCCTACTTTATATATTTTTTAAACATATTATATGCTTCATTTAGTGCAATAATAAGTTTATCTACATCTTCTTTTGTATTGTAAATATAAAAACTTGCTCTACAAGTAGAATCTATACCTAAATATCTCATTAATGGTTGTGCACAATGGTTACCAGAGCGCACACATACTCCTTTTGAATCTAAAATACTTGCTACATCATGTGGGTGTACTCCTTTTATATTAAAAGATATTACTGCTGAATGATTTTCTTTGTTTGGAGTTAAATATAATTCTATATAATCTAGTTTTAATAACTCTTGTTTTGCATAATTTATTATTTCTTTTTCTATTTCTTGTATTTTATCATACCCTATTTTTTCTATATAATCAATAGCAGAACCTAGTCCTATTACTCCCTCTACATTTTGAGTTCCCGCTTCAAATTTATTTGGAAGCGGTGCAAATGTTGTTTCTTGTTCATAAACATATTCTATCATATCTCCACCCATTAAAAATGGAGTCATTTTATCTAATATTTCTTTTTTACCATACAATACTCCAATTCCAAGTGGTGCAAGCATTTTATGTCCTGAGAAAACTAAAAAATCTGCATCTAATTTTTGAACATCTATTTTAAAATGTGGAATGCTTTGTGAAGCATCTACAACAACAATTGCTCCTTTTTTATGTGCATATTTTATAATTTTTTCAATATTATTAATTGTCCCTAAAACATTTGATACATGTGTAATTCCAACAATTTTTGTTTTATCTGTAATTTTATTTTCAATTTCTTCATCTGAAATTTCGAAATTTTCATTTATATACATATAATTTAATTTGCTGTTTGTTACTTTTGCAACTTTTTGCCATGGAACTAAGTTTGAATGATGTTCCATTATAGATAATACTATTTCATCATTTTCTTTTAAATTTTCCATTCCATAAGAATAAGCAATTAAGTTTAAACTTTCTGTTGCATTTTTTGAGAATATTATTTCTTCAGAATTTTTTGCATTTATAAATTTTGCAATTTTCTTTCTTGTATTTTCATATTCTTCTGTTGCTTTTATGCTTAATGAATATGCTCCTCTATGTGGATTTGCATTATTTTTTTCATAGAAATCTTTTATTGCATTTATTACTTGTATTGGTTTTTGTGTTGTTGCTCCACTGTCTAAATATACTATTTTGTTGTTATCTAAAATAGGGAAATCTTTTTTAATTATTTCTTTATTCATTTATTACAAACCTTTCTTTTTTGGGCAGGTGTGGAAACCTACCTCATATCCATTTCATTTTCGGGCGGGCATGGAAACCCGCCCCTACATATTTAATTTAATTTTTTGTCTATTTCTGTGTTTATTTCATTTTTTAAATTTTCGTTTTGTATATTTTCTAATATTTTATTGAATTTTGCTCTTACCATTAATTTAATTGCTTCTTTTTTGTTAAATCCTCTACTCATAATGTAAAATAATTCTTTTTCTTCTAATTTTCCTGCTGAGCTTGAGTGATTTCCTTCTACATCTTCTTCACTGCATAAAAGCATTGGTAATGCTATAGATTTTGAAGTATTTGATAATAACATACAATTTTCGCTTTCATTTCCTGTTGCTTTTTTACATCCTTTTTTAAAATCTATTGTTCCTTTGAAATGTTTTTTGGCGTTATCTCCTAATGCTCCTTGAACATCTATATCTACATTGCTTTTTTCTCCTCGTAATTCTACAATGTAATTTAAATCAAATGTTTGGTCTTGTTTTCCTAGATAAATAGTATTAATTTTATTATTAGATAAATCTCCTTTTAAGTTTGAACAATAATTTGTAATACTATTTTTTGCGCCGAAATCTATAGTTGTTAAATTTACAAATGATTTTTCTTCTTCGTTTATTTGAACACTTAAAAAGTTGTTTGATATGTTATTCATAAGATTAATTATTATAATATTAAGCTCAGAATTTTCTTTAGATAAAATGTTTATTATTCCATTATGGTATGCTTTTATTTCTTCATCTGATGTATATTTTAATATTATAGTGGATTTTGTATTTTCCTTAGCTATAATTTCTATATTCTCTACTAGTGTTTTATTTTCTTCATTAAAGTTAAATTCTAATTGTGTTTGTTCATCTTTTTTAGAGTCTATTGTTATTTTTATTTCTTTGTTTGCTTGTTCTTTTACTTGATTTGTTAAAATTTCTCCTAATCCATAACTTAAATCAAATGTATTTTTATGTTCTTCTATTGTTATTAAAGATGTATTTTTAATGATTTTTGTATTATTGAAATTTTCTATTTTTTCTGGAATATTTTTTTCATCTAATTTTATATTGTTTATGTTAAAATTTTTTGATGTTCTAACTGGTGTTTCATTTAAAACCATAATTTTTTCCTTTCATTTTTGGGCAGGCATGGAAACCTGCCCCTACGATAATTCTAAATTTATTAAATTGTTCATTTCTACTGCATATTCTACTGGTAATTCTTTTGATATTGGATATGCAAATCCTCTTACTATCATTGCTTTTGCGTCTTCTTCTGATAGACCTCTACTCATTAAATAAAATATTGTTTTGTCACTAATTTTTCCGATTTTTGCTTCGTGTGAAAATTCAACCTCATCTGTTCTAATATCATTTACTGGTATTGTATCTGATATAGATATATCATCTAACATTAATGATTCACATGATACTGTGGATTTGGAATTTTGTGCATTTTCGTTTATTCTTACTTGTGACCTGTATGTGCATTTTCCTCCATTTTTAGATATTGATTTTGCATTGACTACACTTGATGTATTTTTATTATTATGAATTACTTTAAATCCATTATCTAAATTTTGACCAGCACCTGCAAAGGAAATTCCTGTATATTCTGTTTTTGCTCCTTCTCCATTTAAAATGCTCATTGGATATAGCATTGATATTTTAGAACCAAAAGAACCACTTACCCAATCCATTTTAGCATTTTTACCTACTATAGCTTTTTTAGTGTTTAAGTTTAACATATTTTTTGACCAATTTTCTATTGTAGAGTATCTTAAATAGCTATTATCTTTTACATATAATTCTACACAACCAGCGTGTAAGTTTACTTTATTATACTTTGGTGCACTACATCCTTCTATAAAATGTAAGCTTGCTCCTTCGTCTACTATAATTAAAGTATGTTCAAATTGTCCAGATTCTGGTGAATTTAATCTAAAATATGATTGAAGCGGTATATCTACTTTTACTCCTTTTGGAACATACACAAAAGATCCTCCTGACCAAACTGCTCCATGCAAGGCAACAAATTTATGGTCATTTACTGGTACACATTTCATAAAATGTTCTTTAACAAGTTCTGGATACTCTCTTACAGCTGTTTCCATATCTGTATATATAACACCCTGTTTTATAAGTTCTTCTTTCATACTATGATAAACTACCTCAGAATCATATTGTGCTCCTACTCCTGCAAGCGATTTTTTTTCTGCCTCTGGAATTCCTAATTTATCAAATGTATTTTTTATATCTTCTGGAACATCCTCCCATGAATTTGATAAATTTGTTTTTGGTCTTACATAAGTTGCAATTTCATTCATGTTAAGCTCAGATAAATCTGGACCCCATGTTGGAAGTTCTAATTTGTTATATGTTTCTAATGCTTTTAACCTAAACTGCCTCATCCATTCAGGGTCTTTTTTTTGTTTTGATATTTCTTCTATAATTTCAGCAGTTAACCCTTTTTTTATTTTAAAGTCATATTCATCTTTATTTTTTATATCATAAATATTTCTATTTATTTCCTCTATTTTAGTTTTATCCATTAAATTTGATTTTCCTTTCATACTATCATCTTATTTGTACCTATTATATCCATTTTCTTCAATTTCTCCTGCTAACTCTTGTCCTCCTGTTGTAACAATTTTTCCGTCTACTAAAACATGTACATAATCTACTTTTAAACTATGCAAAATTTTTGTATTATGTGTAATTATTAAAACTCCATTTTCATTTGTTTTAAACATTTCTATACCTTTAGATACTGTTTTTATTGCATCAACATCAAGTCCTGAATCTGTTTCATCTAATATTGCAAGTTTTGGATTTAATACGAGCATTTGAAGTATTTCATTTTTCTTTTTTTCTCCACCAGAGAAACCTACATTTAAACTTCTTTCCATATTTTTAGGATTCATATTTAATTCTTCCATGTATTTTTTTAGTTCGTCTTTAAATTCAAATATTTTTACAGGTTTTCCTGTCATTTTTGCTTTTGCCATTTTTAAAAAATTTGTAACAGATACACCCGGTATTTCTTCTGGTAATTGAAATGACATAAAAATTCCTTTTCTTGCAATTTCATCAGTTTTTAAATTTGTTATATCTTGTCCATCAAATATTATTTTTCCTTTTTGTTTTTTATATATAGTATTATTTAATATTGCATTTGCAGTTGTTGTTTTTCCAGAACCATTTGGTCCCATAATAACATGAATTTCTCCTTTATTTATTTTTAGATTAATTCCTTTTAATATTTCTTTTTCTTCTGCATTTACATATAAATTATTTATTTCTAATAAACTTTCACTCATCATTAAATTCCTTTCCTTTTTATTTATATATAAATTTTCTTATTATCTTATAAAAGATATATAATTTAAAAATTGTAAACAAGGAATTGAACGAAATTAAGCTTAGAAATTCTTAAAAAATTTTTTTAGGGAATCTCAAATACTTTTGAGGGCGCTGAAAAAATTTTATTAGAATTTATGCGTAAATTGAGTGAACGACGAAGTTTATCAATATTTTTTAAATTATATACTTTTATAAGAGAAAATAAGATGTATTATTATAATATTTTATATTTGAGCAGTAGTTCTTTTTACACAAGACCTGCATTTTTCTTGATTAACATCATAATTACAATCTAAATTTCTTAAACCTAAAACTTTATGCACATATTTAGCAAGCTTATTAATAGTATTGTCATTTATTGCAAGTTTTATTTTCTCTGCTTCTTCTTTTGCTTCTTCTTTTTGTAAATTTAAAACATCTTTTAAAAATAAATAAACAATATCATAAGTTTCTAATGTTTTTTTTGCTAAATCTTCTCCTTTTTGTGTAAGCTCTATTGTTCCATAAGATTCATAATTTACAAGTCCATTATCTTTTAAATTATATATTGCTTTATTTACACTTGGTTTTGTGCAATTCATTTTTTTCGCTACATCAGTAACTCTAACATTACCATTTTGTTTTTTTAAAACATACATTGTTTTTAAATATTCTTCTAACGATTTTGATACCATTTCTATCTCCTTTTGTTAACTATGGTTAACATTATACAATACTCCTAATTGTTTGTCAAGGTTAACAATTATTATTTTTATGTTATTTACATAAAATAAAATATATGCTATAATTAACATATATTATTTTATATAATAGCTCAAATTTTATTAAGAAAGGAGCGATAGTTTTAAGTATAACAGTAAACCGTACTTTTTAATTTAATGCAGAAAAGGAGAATGTTACTATGACAAAAAGGACTAATGCACAAATTAATAGTGATATTATGCGCATTGTAAGAGCATCTGAAACTTCTTGTACCTATAAAGAAATTGAAGAAAAAACTGGATTATCTTATCAAATGATAAAAACATCTTTATCAAGTAACTTAAGTGTATCTAAACAAGTTCAAAAAACCTTAAAGGAAAATAAAGAATTTAAGGGAAATATGAAAAATTATGTTATGGATACTTCTATAGTTGGTATTGAAAATTTTAGAAACATTATTGAAAAGATATGTAACTTTAAGTCTAAAATAATTCTTACAAGTATAACTATTAGTGAACTTGATAAGATTAACAAAACTAATCCAAGTGAAGAAGTAAGGTCTAATGCAAGGTACATTTTAAATTTAGCTTTGAACAATCCAAATAGCTTTAAAACTGTTTTAATTAACGAAAGTTTGGAGTGCCCAGACGATTGTATTGTTGAATATTGTAATATCAATAAACAGTATGTAATTCTTTTAACAGCTGACAAAGCTATGGCATTGAAAGCAAGGATGCGTGATATAGAAACAAAATATTTTGAGATTAGTTCATTAAGAACATTATTACTTTCCTACCAAAAGGATGATAAGTTATTCATTAATGCACTTAATACTAGATCTCAATTAATCTATGTTTATTCTAATGGTATAGAATATAAAAATGGAGATGTTGAACTTTCTATAGGAGATGATGTTTTTATTGCAACCCGAAAGCGTGAATATATATCTTTCATACACTTTAGAATAAAGAATACCAATGCAAGAAACAATGTTGAAAGCATATTTCATTCCCGAATATGTAATGAATTAGATATTAATCACTTACCTAACTCATTATACAAATATTTTATAAAAGACTTTATGAGTTTTTCTAATAACTAATACTTAAAACTATTTCAAAAAGCCTAACTTGTACTAATGTACAAAGTTAGGCTTTTACCTTGTTAGAAATGTCCTTTTTTCTATTTACTTAGTTTTAAATTCATTACAATAATTCCTACAATAACCATACTTGCTCCTAGAACTAAGTTCCATGAAAAATCTTCTTTAAAAATAACAGCTGATGATACAAGTGTTAATATTTGTACTATTCCTGTACATATTGGCATAATATAACTTAAATCAAACATAACTACAAGTCTTGTAAATAGTAAGAAACTACATAAATAGCAGAATAAACCTAATGCACTTATTAAATTTATTCCAAAGTTAAATGTTTTTTCTTGTATTGAAATTGTGCCTGGATTTCCTCCTAATTTCATAAATATTAATCCTGATATTGTTAATATTACATATAATATAACTAATACTATTTTCATTGTCTGTATACTCCTTTTTTCCATTTTTATCTCCTTTTTATACTAAATATAATTTAAATTAGTATATTATATATGTCTTTTAAATTCGTTATATATTTCTTCGTGTATATCTTCTATAGTTCTAATTTTGTCATTCTTGATACAATTTACTTCATACCAATTATATTTTTTTGCAACATAACAAGCTGCATTGTAACTATCTATAATGTGATTTTTATCTCTTTCATGAATATCTTTTGCTTGACTATGCGTAAACTTATTTTCTCTGTTTTCCATAAGTTTCATAGAATAAATTGGTGGCATGTTTAAGAAAAATGATTTTGTTGGAATTGGTAAACCATATAAGTTAAATTCAAAATCCCATAACCAATCTAAAAATTTTTCTCTTTCTTCTAAATCTTGTATTTTTCCTGCTTGATGTACCATATTTGCTGTTGTATACCTATCTGCAAGTATTATTCCACCATTATTATAAAATTCTTCTAATTCTGTTTTATATGTAGCATATCTATCTGCTGCATAAAATGTTGAAGCAATATAGGGGCTAACATCTTTTGCATTTTCTCCAAATTTTCCTGATAAATACATTTTTACAAGTCCTGATGAATCACTATCATAATTTGGAAAACTTACTGTTTTATACTCTATGTTTTCTTTATTTAATCTTTCCTTTAATTTTTCAAATTGTGTTTGCTTTCCACTACCATCTGTTCCATCTATTACAAATAATTTTCCCATTATATCACCTATATTTTCTAAATTTTATTCTATATTCTTGTTTTTTCTATATTAAACTTTTTTCCAAAACCAGTCTAAACTATTATCTATGCTTTTTTTATTTTTAAATTTTGCTTCTATACCATCTATCCATAAATATGAAACAAATGTTAATAAAATAAATAAGAAATCAAATGTTAAGCATTTACCAAGCACTGTTGATAAATACATATACTCATCTTGCAATGTTAAATACTGTGCCATGTGCATAATTAATAAAGCTAAATATGCCATTAGTAATATAGCAGGTATTACACTTTTTTTAACTTCCTTTCCTAATATTATAACTAATACTGTAATAATTAAAAATACTAAAGCATAGAATGGATTTGCAATATTTATTATAAACATTTTCTTTTCCTCCTTTGTAAATTTTATATAATAATTTAATTTATTATAAGCATTTGTTTTGAATTAAGTCAGCTAGACTTTTCGCTTGTTTTTCTATATATTGTCTATCTTCTCCTTCTATCATTACACGAACTACAGGTTCTGTTCCAGAAGGTCTAATTAATATTCTTCCATTATTAGAAAATTCTTTTTCTAATTCATCTATCTTTTGTTTTATTTCTTCATCTTTTTCATAGTCCATTTTCTTAAGACTATTTACTTTTGCATTTACTAATACTTGCGGATATATTTTTATTATACCACTTAATTCTGATGCTAAAATGTTTTTTTCCAACATGATACTTATTAACATAAGTGATGTGAAAATTCCATCTCCTGTAGGATTATAATCTAATAATATAATGTGTCCAGATTGTTCTCCTCCTAAATTATACCCATTTTTTAGCATTTCTTCTAAAACATATCTATCTCCAACTTTTGTTTGTTTAAATTCAATAAAATTATTTTCAGCAAATTTATTTAATCCTAAATTACTCATTACTGTAGCTACTAATGTGTTTTTATTTAATTTATTATTTTCTTTTAAATATTTAGAAAAGATTGCTAAAATAATATCTCCATCTAGTATGTTTCCTTTTTCATCTATTGCTAAAGCTCTATCTCCATCACCATCATAAGCAATTCCAAGACTTAACTTATTTTCTGTAACATATTGTTTAATTTGTTCTAAATGAGTAGAACCACAATTATGATTTATATTTATTCCATTTGGAGTATTATTTATAATTTTGTATTTTATTCCTAATTTTTTAAATATTTCTTCTGCAACTTTGTATGTTGCACCATTTGCAGTATCTATTCCTACTATAAAATCATTTTTATTATATTTTTTTATAGTATCTTTAAAAGAATTACAAACAAAATTTGCATATTCATTAATATAGTTATTTTCTATTTCAGATACACCTATTTTATGTGATTCTGCTGTAAGTTCTTCTAATTTTCCTGATTCCATAATTTGTTCAATTTCTTCTTCTAATTCATCAGAAATTTTCATTCCTTTATTACTAAAAAATTTTATTCCGTTGAATTCATAAGTATTATGTGATGCTGAAATAACAACACTAGCATCTGCATTCATTTTTTTAGTTAAATATGCTACAGCTGGTGTAGGAATTATTCCTAATAATTTAACATTTGCACCATAGCTTAAAAATCCTGCTGTCATAGCACTCTCAATTAGTGTTCCTGAAATCCTTGTATCTCTACCAATTAAAATAGTTGGTATATGATTAGTATGTTTAGATAAAACATACGCTCCCGCTTTAGCAACTTTATATACAAGTTCTGGTGTTAACTCTGTATTAGCTATTCTTCGAATACCATCTGTGCCAAAATATTTTCTCATTTTATATCCTCCTATGGAAATATTTATATTATATTATTCATTTTAACACAAATTGTTATTTTTACTTTTTCATTATACATTTTCTTTTATAAACTTTCAATATAAATTTTCATTTTTTTTATTTTTTGTCGTTTTTTACTTGAATTTATTTCAGTTTTGATATACTATATAAGTATATTGCACTAAGGAGGAAGTATAATGGAAAACCAAGATACTAAAACAAAAAAGAAAACTACAAAAAAAACAGAAGTTAATAGTACAAAATCAGTAGCAAAAGGGGCTAAAAAAGCAAGTTCAACTACAAAAAAAACTACCACTAGAACAACTACAACCAAAAAAGCTACCACAAAAAAAGCTCCTGCAAAAAAGACTGCTACTAAATCTACTACTAAAACTACAAGAAATTCAAAAAATACTAATTCAACAAAGAGTAAATCAACATCTAAAAAAAGTAATGTTGAAAAGAAAAGTAAAGATTTTATTATAGAGTATTATGATCTTCCTTATAGATATAACCAAACTATTGTAAAAATTCTTGCTCAAACTCCTACAACATTGTTTGTTTACTGGGATATATCTGATGAGGATAGACAAAATTATATTAATTCTTATGGTGAAGATTTCTTTAATTATACTAAACCTTATTTAATTGTTCATAATATAACTAAAAACACTTCTTATGAAATAGAAATTAATGATTTTGCCAATAGTTGGTATTTAAGAACTGAAGAACCTGATTGTAAATATGAAATTTTATTAGGAAGAAGAAAAATAAAAAATTTAAATGACACAACTATTCCACAAAATTTTATATATGTTACATCTTCAAATAAATTAGATACACCAAATAATCATATATTATTAGAAAATGTATTTTCTAATTCTCCAGTAACATTTAAAAACGTTAAAACTAATTCTATATCTCATTCTACTTATGGAAATTTAAAATTTATGCCAAATATGAGTAAATTATATAATACTCACAAATTTTACGAGTCTATATATAAAGAAGAATTATTTATATATAATAATCATCATACTATTTCTAATCCATCATCTTCTTATTAAATATAAGAAGATGATATATATTATATTAAAAGGAGAAAACAAATGAATAATAATCCAAAAGGATATGTAAGCTTTGTATTACATGCACATCTACCTTATGTTCATCACCCTGAAAGTGATGACTATTTAGAAGAAGAATGGCTTTTTGAAGCTATTTCTGAAACATATATCCCTTTACTACTTAATTTTTCTAAATTAGAAGAAGAAAAAGTAGATTTTAGAATAACAATGTCCATGACTCCTCCTCTACTTTCTATGCTTGATAGTAAATTATTGCAAAGAAAATATATTAATTACTTAAAAAAACATATTGAGCTTTGTAAAAAAGAGGTAAAAAGAACTGTATATGATGGACATTTAAATTCTTTATCAAAATATTATTTAGATAGATATTCAAATGATTTACATGTTTTTAAAGAGGTATATAACTGTAATTTAATACAAGGTTTTAAACATTTTCAAGACATAGGTGTACTTGAAATAATAACTTGTGGAGCAACACATGGGTATTTCCCTATATTGTATGTTAATGAAAAAACTGTTAGGGCTCAAATAGCAGTTGGTGTGCAAACTTATGAAAAATATTTTGGAAGAAAACCTCGTGGAATTTGGTTACCTGAATGTGGATATGTTCCTGAGGCTGATAAATATTTAAAAGAATTTGGAATTGAATATGTTATTACAGAATCTCATGGTATTTTATATGCTAACCCTACCCCACTTTATGGAACTTATGCACCTATTGTTTCTCCTGATGGTGTTATAGCTTTTGGTAGAGATATTGAATCTTCTAGACAAGTTTGGAGTTCAATAAATGGTTATCCTGGTGATTTTAATTACCGAGAATTTTATAGAGATATTGGATATGAAGCGGATTATGATTATATAAAACCTTATATTGCTCATGATGGTGTTAGAGTAAATACAGGAATTAAGTATTATAGAATTACTGGAAAAACTGATTATAAAGAATATTATAATTTACAATGGGCTATGGATTCAGTAGAAAAACAAGCTGGACACTTTTTTGATTCAAGACAAGCACAAATTACTAATCTTGCACCACATATGCATACTCCCCCAATTATTGTTTGCCCATATGATGCTGAGCTTTATGGTCATTGGTGGTATGAAGGTCCAGATTGGCTATATATTTTATTTAAGAAAATTTATTATGATAAATGTGATTATAAATTAATAACTCCTGGAGAATATATAGATAAATATCCAGAAATTCAAGTTTGTTCTCCTTGTCGTTCTAGTTGGGGCGCAAATGGATATAGTGAAGTATGGCTTAATCCTACAAACGATTATGTTCATAGACATTTACATAGAGCTGGTGATAAAATGGTTGAGCTTGCACATCTTTTCCCTAATGAAAAAAAGAAATTTAAAAAACAAGCTTTAAATCAATGTGCAAGAGAACTTTTACTTGCACAAAGTAGTGACTGGTTATTTATTATTACAAATGGTACAATGGTTGATTATGCAAAGAAAAGAATAAAAGACCATATTGGAAGATTCAATAAACTTTATGAACAAATTAAAACAGATACTATTGATGAAGAATTTTTAAAAGATATTAGTAAAAAGGATAAAATTTTTCCGGAAATAGATTATATGATTTATTATTAAAAAGCAAGTGTCAACTTGCTTTTTTCATTTTGTACTATTTTCACAAAAATTTCATAAAAAGAATAAAATATGAATAGCTAATAAAAATTTAGTAGATAATATATATGTGTATTTAGAAAGGAGAATTTTTATTCTATGAAATCAATTTGCATTAAAAATAATAATCAAGATATAATAAATTATCTACTAGATAGTTGTTTAAATATAGATTTAAATTCAATCTACATTTCTAATCACACTTTTTCTATTTACGAAAATGTTATTATACATTACTGTGGTAATGATTATGAAGCTTTTTATGATATAATTAGTAATATATTATGTGATTGCATTATTACCTATTATGAAGAACCTTTAATTAAAAGGTTAATTAATTTTGATTATTTTTACTTTTCTGATATAGAAAAAAGACATATTTTTGATATGTGTTTAGAAATATTAGAAGATATTGAGGATGACTACTATTGCCGAGAAGATTTAATAAAAAATGCAATATATTATTATATAAAAAAAGAAAAGTCTATGATATTAGATGGATTTGTAAATTTCAGATTATACGATTATGTTAAACTCATGGATAGTTTAGTTGATTCTGCTGTAAACAGATATTTAATTGAAAAAGAATATTTAGAATTTGTTAATATTTTAAAATTATATATAAATTCATCTGTTCCTACCCAAAATTTAGTTCATTTAATTTACAGTAATTCTTATGCAACATTAGTTGATGAGAATAAACAAATAATTTCTACAAATGATGAAATATTGAAAGCAAAGTATTTATCTGATATAAGCTTCTCTGTTAATGATTATGTATTAAATACCCTTCTTAATATAATTCCAAAAAAGATTATTATTCATTTAACAGATAACTATGTAGATGAATTTATTAATACTCTTCAATTAATTTTTGAAAATAGAATAACTATTTGTAATGACTGTAATTTGTGTCAGTTATATAGATTAAATACAAATATAAAACAATAAAGAACGATTTAATCGTTCTTTTTTTTAGAAAATGTATTTTTATTTTTGTATAGTAGCAAAGTATTACTTTCCTATTTTGTAAAAAATTTGATAAAATTATATTTTTGTATTATAATACTATAGAATTTTTAAATATGAAATGAGGATATTTATTATGGCGTTTGATGGATTAATTACAAAAAGTATTATAACTGAA
>CANPWI010000013.1 GCA_947584125.1 uncultured Clostridia bacterium | reverse complement strand
CAACTAGCAAGAGCAGTTAGAAAAGCATATAATCAAACACAAAAAATGGCATAAATAAGGAGAAAAGAAATGCTAAATCAATTTTCAAGAACAGAATTATTAATTGGAAAAACAGCAATAGAAAAATTAAATAAAACAAAAGTAGCTATATTTGGCATTGGAGGAGTCGGTTCATTTGTTGTAGAGGCCTTAGCAAGAGCTGGAGTAGGAAATTTCATTTTAGTAGATGATGATAAGATATGTTTAACAAATTTAAATAGGCAAATAATTGCAACAAGAAAAACAGTTGGAAAATACAAGGTTGATGTTGCAAAAGAAAGAATATTAGATATAAATCCAAATGCAAATGTAGAAATTTACAAAGAGTTTTTTATGCCAAATAGCAAGCAAATTTTAGATGAAACAGTAGATTATATTGTAGATAGTGTTGATACTGTAACAGCTAAAATAGAATTGGTTGTTAGGGCAAATAATTTAAATATTCCAATAATATCTAGTATGGGAACAGGTAATAAATTAGATCCAACAAAATTTGAAGTTACAGATATATATAAAACTAGTGTATGCCCACTTGCGAAAGTTATGAGAAAAGAGCTAAGGTCAAGAGGAATAAAAAAATTAAAAGTTGTATATTCAAAGGAAGAACCTATTAAACTAGACCAGCATTCTGAAAGTAGTTGTAAAAATGGTTGTATATGTCCTCCTGATACAAAAAGAAAATGTACAATTCGTAATCAAATACCAGGTAGTATATCCTTCGTTCCATCAGTAGCAGGACTTATTATTGCAAGTGAGGTAGTAAAAGATATAATAAAAAAATCGGAAAATTAATAAATTTCCGATTTTTTGTATTAAAATTTATCTAGATGATGCTGGTAAATAAGGATAAATTGTACCTGCAAGTTTTGAAATTGGCATAGATTGTAACCAAACTGTTCCAGGTCCTTTTAATGTAGTTAGGAATAAACCTTCACCACCAAACATAATATTTTTGAAACCTTTTACAGTAACTATATCTAAAGAAACAGTTTCAGTCATAGCTGCTACATATCCATTATCTACTTTTAAAACTTCACCATCAGCTAATTCTTTCTTTACAACATTACCATCTATTTCTAAGTAAGCTTTTCCAGGTCCTGTAATTTTTTGCATGATAAAACCTTCACCACCAAATAATCCAGCTCCTAATTTTTTTCTAAAATGCATTTTCATATCTACAGATTTTTCAGCACATAAAAATGCTTGTTTTTGAGCAATAATAGATTGACCATTAGATAAATCAAATTCTAATATTTCTCCTGGTAATGAAGAAGCAAATGATATTTCTACATCATCATTTTCAGCTGTATAAGTGTTCATAAATAGAGATTCACCAGATAATGCTCTACCAAGTCCTTTCATTAAACCACCATTTGTATTTGTTTCCATCTTGAAACCTTCTGTCATCCAGCTCATAGCTCCTGACTCTGTAAAAAGTTGTTCACCTTTTTTTAATTTACAATTTAATACAGGTAAGAACTCTCCTGTTATTTTTGCGTCCATTTTAACTCCCCCTCTAATATTTTATGATAAAATTTTATCACAAAATGTATTTTTTTACAATAATTTAGCAAAAAAAATGGAATTTTTATACTTAAGGAAAGTCAAAAATATTATGTTCTTTAATCTTCCAAATCTTTAATAGAAGGTGAATAAATAGAATGTCCCATATAATCAAATCGTGAACCATGACAAGGACAATCCCATGTTTTTTCTAAGTTATTCCAAGAAAGTTCGCAACCAAGGTGAGAGCATACAGGTTTTACTTGATAAATATTATTATTTTTATCCTTGTAAATTCCAACTTTATGATTATCAATTTCCACAATTTTTCCATCATCTGTGGATAAGTTTTCTATAGTTTCTTCAGGAATTTTAAATTTTTCTATAATTAAAGAATTAGTAGTTTGTTTTAGCATATTTGAAAATTCAGTTTTGTTCTTTATAGGGTGAAATCTAGTAGATAAGAATATATCTTCATACTTATTATCTTTTCCAAGAATTTTATCATAAATTATATTTGCAGCTATATTTGAAGATGTCATACCCCATTTTTTGTATCCTGTTGCAACATACATATTAGGCATAAGCTCAGAAAATTGACCAATATATGGTATTTTATCTAAAGATATACAATCTTGAGTTGTCCATTTATATTTTACCTTAGAATCAGGATATAATGTCTTACTAATTTTTTCTAATTCTTCAAACTTATCCGAATCTATAGCTTTTTTTCCAACTTTATTATTAAATCCGGCAATAATAAGTAATTTTTTATCATTAGCAGTTCTAAAAGATAAAGTAGGAGTTTCACTATTAATATACAATCCATCAAAAAGCTCATCACTTGTCTCAACACCTATTACATAAGATTGCTCTTGATACATTTTTAGAAAATAAAATCCAGGAGCATTTATAATTGGATAATTAGTTGCAAGAACTACATATTTTGAAAAAACTTTATTATTTTTGGTATAAGTAACATATTGACCAGAGTCTTTTTTTACATCAAATACTTTTGAATTTTGATATATTTGACCATCATGTTTTAAAATAGAATCACATAAACCTTTTAAATATTTTCTAACATGAAAGCACGCTTGATTTGGAAATTTTATTGCTCCTAATACATTATTAATTGGAAGCGGAATATTTGTTAAAAATTCAGCAGGAAAGTTTAAATTATTTAAAGTAGAAACTTCATCTTTTATTTTTTGTACTTCACTTTCTTTTTGTGTAAATACATAAGAATCTTGAAAGTTAAAATCACATTCAATATTTTCTTCATCAATAATTTTTTTAACATTTGAAATTGCATTTTCATTTGCCTCTAAATATAATTTAGCATAATCCTTAGAAAAAGTGTCTGCTAAATACTTATAAAATAGACCATGCTGAGATGTTAGTTTAGCAGTAGTATTTCCACTAGTTTTTTCTGCAAGTAAATCCTTTTCAAGAATTGTTGTTTTAAATCCATTTTTAGCTAAATAATATGCACAGCTAATTCCAGTAATACCACCACCAATTATACATATATCAGTATTTATATCTTTATTTAACTCATTTTTATCAGCAATTATTTTACAAGAATCTATCCAATATGAATTCATAAAAAAACCTCCTAATATTAGTATTATTACCAATATTAGGAGGTTTATACAAATATAAGTTACCAATGATATGTTTCACCTTTTGAAATTTTAAATGCTCTAAATAACTGTTCTAATAAAAATACACGAATTAGTTGATGTGGAAATGTCATTTTTGAAAAACAAATTTGTTCATTAGAATATTTTAATAACTCATCAATAAGGCCTAATGTTCCGCCTATAATAAATGTAATAGTGCTATTATAATTTAGAGCAATATCATCTATTTTTGAAGAAAACTGTTCAGATGTAAACTGTTTTCCTTTTAAATCTAAACAAAATATGTAAGAATCTTTTTTTAAATGAGATATTATTTTATCACATTCTTTTTTCTTTATATCTTCAATTATTGAACTATTCATTTTTGAAGGTAATTTTTCATCTGGTAATTCTATAATATCTAAATTACAATATTTAGATAATCTTTTAGAATATTCAGAAATAGCATCTTTTAAATAATCTTCTTTAATTTTACCAATACATATAATCTGTATATTTAACATATCTAGCTCACCTCTATAATTTTACTAGGTTCAAATCTACTTGCAACATTTATTTCTAGGGAATTTTCATCATAATTATATTTATTAAGCTGTTCAATTACAGTTTTATATGCAAGCTCTGGAAAATTACTTTCCTTACTTAAATGGCCTAGCATAACAGAATTAAGGCCAGAAGGTATCAAATGTGCAATAGCTTGACCAGCTAAATGATTTGCAAGATGACCATTTTCACCAGCTATTCTTGTTTTTAAACGAAAAGGATATGAACAACATTTTAATATTTCTGGTTCATAATTTGCTTCTAATAATAAAAATTTACTATTTTGAAGTGAATCAAGAATTTTAGTATTAATATGACCTAAATCTGTTGCAATACTTATTTTTGAATTATCATTTTCAATATTAAATCCACAAGATTCAGCAGCATCATGAGGAGTTTTGAATGAAGATATTTTTAAATCTCCAATTTCAAAACTCTCATTTGTATAGAAAATCTTTTGGTTTGAATCTATAATTTTATCTTTTTGAGATTTCATTGCATCCCATGTTTTTGAATTAGCATAAACAGGGATATCAAATTTTTTAGAAAGTGTACCAACTCCTTGAATATGGTCTGTATGTTCATGTGTAACTAAAATAGCAGATAAGTCATGTAAATCAACATTAAGTAGAGTAAGTGCATCTGTAATTTTTTTTGCACTTACTCCAGCATCAACTAATATTTTTGTATTTTCACTTTCTACATATAGGCTATTTCCTGTACTGCCACTATATAAACTACAAAACTTTAACATTTGTTATTCCTCAACTCTTTCAATTTTTGCTCCAAGTTTTCTAAATTTTTCTTCTATATTTTCATAACCTCTATCTATATGTTCCAAATTATATACCTCTGTTTGACCTTCAGCAATAATTCCTGCAATTATAAGAGCAGCACCAGCTCTTAAATCAGTAGCATAAACAGGTGCAGCTGATAATTTTTCAACACCTTCAAAAAAAGCAGATTTTCCTTGTGCTGTAATTTTTGCTCCCATTTTATTAAGTTCAGCAGTATACTGAAATCTAGATTCCCAAATACTTTCATTAATAATACTTGTACCATTAGCAGTTGAAAGAACAACTCCCATTTGTGGCTGTAAATCTGTTGGAAAACCAGGATAAGGTAATGTTTTTATATTAACATTTGTTGGTCTTGCATCACACCATACATGTATATTTTCACCATCTATATCTTCTACATTAGCACCCATTTCAACAATTTTAGCAGTAACAGGTTCTAAGTGTTTAGAAATACATTTTTTAATTAGTAAATCTCCACGAGAGGCAACACAAGCTAGCATAAAAGTTCCTGCTTCAATTTGGTCTGGCACAACAGAATATGTAGAATTACCAGGTAATTTTTCTACACCATTAATTTTTATTACATCTGTTCCAGCACCACGAATATCTGCTCCCATAGTATTTAAAAAATTAGCAACATCAACAATATGTGGTTCTTTAGCTGCATTTTCTATAATTGTAGTACCCTTAGCTAAAACACTTGCAAGCATAACATTAATTGTCGCACCAACAGAAACAATATCCATATAAATAGATGTTCCTATTAAATCATCAGCTGAAGCAGTTATTTTTCCTGAACTTATATCAACTGTTGCTCCTAAAGCTTCAAAACCTTTAATATGTTGGTCTATAGGTCTTGCACCTAATTTGCATCCACCAGGCATTCCAACTTGTGCATGTTTACATCTACTTAAAAGAGAACCTATTAAATAATAAGATGCTCTAAACTTGCTAGTCATATCTAATGGTGCAAAAGTTGAAGATATATTTGTAGTATCTATTGTAATTGAATTTTCATTATTTCTTGTTATCTTTGCACCTAGAGATTCTAAAATGTTACATGATATTTTAACATCACTAATATTAGGTAAATTATCTATTGTGCAAATTCCATCAATTAATAAAGTAGCAGGCAAAATTGCTACAGCAGCATTTTTTGCTCCACTTATTTTTACCTCACCTTTTAATGGTGTTGGTCCTGTAATGATAAGTTTTTCCAAAGTTATTCCCCCATGTATATATTTTAAAAATCGAATATTTTAACATAATATATCATAAAAAATATATAATTACAATATTTAATCCTTAAAATTTATAAAGGGGGAGCATATAATAAACAAATTTTTATAAAATTAATCTTTATTTTTTTGTGCAGTAAATATTTTAACATTCTCAAACATTTCTAAAATTTTAAATTTGAACTTAACTTCATTTGAATTATCTGAAATTAAAGAATATTCTTCGTCAGATAAGTTTTCTTTCATATTTTCTTTAGAGGAGTCTGGAACAATTCCTGATGAAACATCTACAAAACATAAAGGAGGAAACATTACACACCACCAATTTTGTCCCTTAGCTTCTCCAATTTCTACTCTTAAAGCATCATAATATCCACTTGGAAGTGATATATCTCCATATACTTTTGTAGGGAAAGAAAAATTACCTACATTAATATTTACATCATAGTCATATCCATTATCTTTTATAGTATTAATTGCTATATTATAAAATTCATTTTTATGTTCATTAACAAGTTTAATAATTTCTTCTTTAGAATCTACATTTTTAGAAATCTCACTCATATAATTTATTAAGCTATCACGAACCTTAAATTTTAAAGCTTGATCCTCTTCAGAATCACTATTTGCAATTACATGTAGTCTAAATACACTATCTGAAATACCAGAAGAAACAGTTTCTGCATAAGACGATGCACATAGTAAAGTATATAAAATAAGTAAAAGCATAAAAATAAAAATATGTTTAATTTTTGAAATAAAATTTAAATTTTTCAAATTATTCATAAAAAACCTCCATTGTTAAAAATTCTCTTTAAAAAAAGTATTAACCAAAAAATAAAATATATACATTTATTTCTTAAAATTTGGCACTAATAAATACTAAAATTTTATTTTTATTACAAAAATATTACAATACATTTTAGTAGACTTTTGCTAGAAAATACTGAAAAAAGACGAAATGTCGAAAAAAAGAGAAATGTTTTTTTGAAATATTATTGACATATTTGAAATAAATTGGTAAAATTTACCAGTAATAATTTTTAGGAGGATACAAAAATGAAGGTTAAAAGTTTATGCGGATTTTACGCAAATGAAAGTCATCTAGCTACTATGTTATTACCTTACATAAGCAAAAAAATTCAAAATGGAGCACAAATAGAAACGATTTTAAAAAATGGAATAGAAAATAATATAAATGAAGTATTAAATAATATAAATATAGAAAAAGAATTAAAAAACAAAATCACAAATGTTAATTGGACTGAAACCAAAGATTGTAATTTTGAAAAGAAAATAAATGATATGTCACAAACAAATAGTGAACTAGAAATATTGGTTAATGGTGAAAAAGAAGAAATAGAAAAAATAAATGAAAAAATTTATTCATATATAAGAAATAACAATGTAGAAGAAAAAAATGTTAATATAATAAATTTATATTCTATGAAAGAATTTGAAAATGTAAATACAATACTAGATAAGCATGATGCAATATTAAATACATCAGGAGAGCATAAAATAGAAGATGTATTTAAAGAATATAATAGAAAAAATAATATAAAAGTAGTAAACGACTAAAAGTTATGTCTACTAATAAGTTGACTTTATTTTTAATAATTGCTATAATAATTAGTATATCATTTATTTATTTTATAAAAGGGAGCAATAAATATGGAAAATAAATATATACAAGCAAAAGAAATATTAAAAAAATATGGTCAAGAACAATTATTAATAAATTATGATAAATTTTCAGATAAAGACAAAGAAAAGTTATTAAATCAAATATTAAATATAGATTTTGAATTAGTTTTATCATTATACGAAAAAACAAAAGAGAAAGTAAACTTTGGTGAAAGTAAAATTGAACCAATAGAATATACGGATAAAGAAAAAATAAGCAATAAAGAGTACGAAGAGTATTATAACTTAGGAAAAAATATTATTCAAAATAATCAATATGCTGTTGTTACAATGGCAGGAGGTCAAGGAACAAGACTAGGACATAAAGCTCCTAAAGGAACATTTACAATAGGTAAAGGTGTAAGCAAATCTTTATTTGAAGCACTATCAGATACAATAAAAGAAGCAAATGAAGAATTTGGTGTAGAAATTCCTTGGTATATAATGACAAGTGAAGAAAATAACATACAAACAATTAGTTTTTTTGAAGAAAATAAATATTTTGGTCTTAATAAAAATAATGTTATTTTCTTTACACAAGGTAAACTTCCAATGGTAGGAACTAATGGAAAGATTTTAGTTGATGAAAAAGGATTTGTTAAAGAAGCAGCTGATGGACATGGTGGTGTATTTGAATCTATGGCTAGAAACCATGTTATTGAAGATATGGAGAAAAGAAACATTAAATGGATATTTATAGCTGGAGTTGATAATGTTTTAGCAAAAATGGTAGATCCAATAGCAACAGGTCTTGCAATAAAAAAAGGTGTTTTAGCAACAGGTAAATCAGTAGTAAAAAGAAATCCTTCAGAAAAAGTAGGAGTTTTTTGTAAGAAAAATGGTAAACCTTATGTAGTAGAATATACAGAAATATCAAAGGAAATGTCTGAAAAAACTGATAAAAATGGAGAGTTATTATTTGGAGAATCACATATAATAACAAATCTATTTAACATAGAAGCATTAAAAGAAATAAGTAAAAATAAATTACCTTATCATATAGCTTTTAAAAAAGCAAATTATATGAATGAAATTGGTGAAATAGTAATTTCAACAGAACCAAATGCATATAAGTTTGAATCATTTATATTTGATGCATTTGAAAGACTAGAAGATATGGCAATTCTTAGAGTTAAAAGAGAAGAAGAATTTGCACCAGTTAAAAATGCAGATGGATTAGATAGTCCAGATACAGCTAGAGAATTATATCTAAATTATATAGAAAACAAAAATAATTTGAAAAAAATCGAATATAGTAAAATTTCAAAAGTAATTAATATTGAAGATTATAATAATACCATAGAAAATATAAATAAAAATAATATAGATATAATGCCAGATTATAATGTAAATGAAAATAAAAAAATAGATATAAAGCAGGCTGAGCAAAAAGTTGCTGCGAAAAATATAATACAAGAAAACGAGTAGTAAATAACTACTTGTTTTCCTCTTATATATGTGCCCATAGCTTAGCAGGATAGAGCAGTCGCCTCCTAAGCGACCGATAGAGGTTCGAGTCCCCTTGGGCACACCACAATTATCTTAAATTGTATGGTAAATATCTAAAAACACATACTATTAATACAAAAAACGATAAAAAAGCATTGAATGAATATTAAATATATGTTAAAATTATACTATAAATATAAAATAAAAGGAGAATTAAAAAATGAAGAAAATATTAAGTTTATGCGTAGTATCTATATTAATAATTGTAGGAACAGTAGTTTCGTTTGCAGAAACAGATATATCACAAGAATTAAGTGATTATTTAAATGAAAATTTAGGATTTTTAACAAGTCAATATGAAGATATAAAAGATATTGATATAGAGCAACTATTATATTCTGGGGCAAATATAGAAACTCAAGGAATTACTGAGGAAGAAGAGGAAGCATTAGGAATTAATAATGAGGATACTTTATATGACCCATTAGAATCTACACGAAAAATAAAAAAACAAGATGTAATAGACCTATTAAAACAAAAAACTAATTTATCTGAAAACGAAATATCAGAAAAAATTAATGAATTAGATAATTCAGAAGGATACACATATATAGAAAAATATGATGCATATTATTATGTAAGATTTGATACAAATTTAATAACTGATTTAAAGATAGAAGATTACAAAATAAATAATGGATTATACGAAATAGCATATTCAGCTAATTACCTAACAGATACAGAAACAAAATATAGAAAAGTAACATTACAAAAGGATGAAGATACATATAAATTTGTTTCTCATAAATTATTAAATAGTTTAGAAGAATTTAAAAAAGAAGATACACAAGGAGAAGTAAATAACAATACAATAACTAATAGTATTAACAATGTCATAAATAATAATACAGTAGATAATAATACTGTAAATAATAGTACAATAAATAACAATGTATCTATAAATAATACATTAGACAATACAATTTCAAATAGTATCTTACCTAAAACAGGAGGACAAATAGTAGAAATAGTTCTTATAATTTCAATTGTTGTATTATTAGTAATTGGAATTGGAATAAAAATATCTATTTATAAAAATTAAAAAAAGATAAAATATTTAATTATTAATCAGTAAAAAAATAACCTAAATGCCATTAAATTATTATGGTATTTAGGTTAAAATATTTTTTAATTATTATTTATTACCCTGTTTTTTTATAAATATAGCAAAATCTCGAATTTGTTTTTTTTGCACTTCAGATAATTTATCATATTCTTTTTTAGACATTCCAATCATTGCTTCATTTAAAATATCATCTATTTGTTCTCCAGATTTTCTTATATCTGTTTTTCCAATTAAAAAATCTATACTACAATCAAAAATTTCTGACAATTTAACTAATACATCTAAACTAGGTTTTCTTGTATCATTTTCATACATAGCTACACTACTAATAGCACAATTAAGCTTTTCAGCCAAATCCAGTTGTGTCCAATTATTTTCTCTTCTTAATAGTTTTATTCGATTCATAATAGATTCCTTTCATAAATAGTTAAATTATTTTAATATATTATACACTCTTAGTGTAAAAAAGTAAATAAAAAAATACATAAGCTAGCTAAACACTTTAAGTGAATATTTTACTAAAATTCACTCAGAGTGTTTACAAATTAATATTAATAATATATACTATGAGTGAAATTAAAAATGATTAAATTTAACCATAGTTATTAGGAGGGTTAATATTATGACGAAAAAAATAGGAAAGGTAAGTAAAAAAGTTATAGAAATTTTAAAACTAGATTATGAAAAAGAAGAGTCGATTTATATAGGAAATACAAACATAGAACATATAAAGAGAAAGCATCCTATAGAGTTTAAAAAGTATGGTAACAAGATAAAAGACATAATAAAAAATCCAACATATATAGCAAGAAATGAAAAGAAGAAATCAATAGAATTTATAAAAAAATACAGAATAAACAATGATTATGTTATAGTTGTAGTAAGAGTAAGTGACAATAATATTCACTTTGTGCGAACAATGTATACAATGTCAAAAGAAAAAATAAAAAAATATTTTCACAATAATTTTTTTCATATAATGTAAAAACGAGATAAAAAATATGAATAATTAATTGGAAAAAAGAGGAAACAACAAAAAACGACAAAAAACGACAAAAATGCGTTAATATGAATAAAAAAAATACAAAAAATGTATTGCTTTTTTTTAGAAAAAGATATAAAATATGTTCATGTTGATTTTAATAAAAAAGAAAAAAGAAAATAGGATAGAGATTACAATTTGCAGACCGTATCTCTATCCAATCATAAACACATACATGAGGTATATGTTTATTTATATTATACCTCTTTGTTAATATAAAGTCAACGAAATTCGACAGACAAAAGATTTCTTTTTTCGACAAAATATATAGGTAGGTATATTATGGAAGAAAAAAATTTAGAGAGTAAAATAACAAAAGATGTATTAAAAGTAATGAAAAAAATATGTAAATATTATAATAAAGAGTTAAATTATATATGTAAATATATGGAAGAAAATAAGCGGAATAATATAGAAAACTTTTAGCTAGTTAAAAAATATAATAATACTAGTTTTTTATTTACTTGACAATAATTTTGCAATAATATATAATGATTGAAATATAAAGTGTTTGAGGGATTTTTTATTGAGGAAAATTATGAATATAAATGAAAAATATATGAAAGAAGCTCTAAAAGAAGCAAAAAAAGCATATAATAAATTAGAAGTTCCTGTAGGTGCTATTATTGTTAAAGATGGCAAAATAATTGCAAGAGCACATAATTTAAAAGAAACAAAAAATGATACAACATACCATGCTGAAATAATAGCAATAAAAAAAGCAAGTAAGAAATTAGAATCATGGAGATTAAATGGATGTGATATGTATGTTACATTAGAGCCATGCCCAATGTGTGCTGGAGCACTTATAGCATCTAGAATTAATAAAGTATATATTGGTACAATGGACGAAAAAACAGGAGCTTGTGGTTCAGTTTTAAATCTACTTAAAGATTATAAATTTAATCATTGCGTGGAAAGTGAAACAGGTATATTAAAATCTGAATGTGAAGAAATACTAAAAAGTTTTTTCAAAGACCTAAGAAAATATAAAAGTACTAAAGATTGCAATTAAAATTTGCAGTCTTGGAAGGAATGTGAATAAAAAATGGGAAAAGGCAAAGTAATTAAACCAGCTATAATTGTATTTATAATAGTATTAATATTTACAGTAATAGGATTATTAATGCTAAAGTATGATGTAGAAGGTGAATTAAATATGCCATTTAATTTATCTAAAATAATAATAGTAAGTTCTGCAGAGGGTATTGAATCAGAAAATAGTGAAAATACATGGGATTTAAATCTAATTCAAAATAATGATATATATATAGAAATTAATAAAAATGAAAACTATAAAAAAACAGAAATAATAGATAAAATAACATTAAGCAATTTTAACATTGCGAAAAAGCCAAATAAAGGAAATGTAACTATATATAAACCAGTTCAAAATGAAACAAAAGTATATGATTATTCTGAAGAAAGCAAAGTAACAGACAATATTGAATATAAAGCTAGCCAAAATACAGATATAAAAAAATTAGAAATTGCAAATCAAGGTGGTAGAATATTATTTAGAGCATCTATAGATAATCTAGGTACATATATTTCAAATGATGAACAAGAAATAACACATGATGGAAGAATTTTAAAAAATGTTATAGAAAAAAGTGAAGACCTAAAGTCAACATTGTCTTTCGATATCTCAATAAAATTAATATCTGGGGTAGAATATAAAGCAAATGCTGTTTTAGATATACCACAAGGAGATGTAATTACGGAAGGAACTACTAGCATAGAAATAACGGATCTTAGCAACATAGTGTTTAAAAGAATATAAAATTAGTAAAAATACTTGATAAAATAATAAAAACATTATATAATACAAGAAAAGACTAACCTTTGTACGGAAGGTAAATCTCAATAAAAAGCTATGAACCTCGTCAGGTCTGGAAAGAAGCAGCGATAAGTAGTGTATTTATGTGAGAGATACTTTCCGTAGAGAGGTTAGTTTTGGATAGGGGGGTATATTTTGAGTTATACTGCATTATATAGAAAATTTAGACCAGCAACATTTGATGAAATTGTAGGGCAAGAACATATAATAAAAACATTAAAAAATCAAATTATTTCAAATAGAGTAGGACATGCATATTTGTTTAATGGAGGAAGGGGAACAGGAAAAACATCTGCAGCAAAAATATTAGCAAGAGCAATTAACTGTTTAAACCCACAAGATGGAGAACCTTGTAATGAATGTGAAATTTGTAAAGGAGCAATAAATGGTTCGCTTACAGATATAGTAGAAATGGATGCAGCTTCAAACAACAGTGTAGAAGACATTCGTTCAATTAGAGAAGAAGTTAATTTCTTGCCAACACTTGCAAAATATAGAGTGTATATAATAGATGAGGTACACATGTTATCAACAGGAGCATTTAACGCACTATTAAAAACACTTGAAGAGCCACCAGAGCATGTTAAATTTATATTAGCAACAACAGAACCACAAAAATTACCAGCAACAATTTTATCAAGATGTCAGAGGTTTGATTTTAAAAAAATTTCTGATGAAAATATTGTAAAAAGATTAAAAATTGTATGTAAGCAAAGTAATATACAAATAACAGATGAAGCATTAAATGTAATTGCAAGTCTTTCAGAAGGGGCAATGAGAGATGCATTAAGTATATTAGAAAGATGTGTGCAAGAAGGAGAAGAAAACATTAATGAAGATAAAGTAAAAGAACTTGTTGGAATTCCTAAAATTACTTATGTTCATAGAATGTTAAAAGCAATAGTAGAATATGATGTTACAGAAGCAATTAATTGCATAGAAGAATTAATTAGTCAAGGAAAAGATATTAATAATATTTTATGGGAATTAATAAAATATACAAAAGATGTGTTAGTATATAAAGCAAGTAAAGAATTAAAAGTATATAGTAAACAAGAAATAGAAAATATAAGTAAATTATCAGAGCTAGTAGAAAAAGATAGATTATTATATATAATTTATAACCTATCGGAACTAGAAAACCAAATGAAATGGTCATCACAAAGAACAATAATGTTTCAAACAGGAATAATAAAATTATGTACAAAGTATGCTTCCGAAGACATAACAGAATTAAAAAATAGAATAGAAAATGTGGAAAACTTATTAAAAAGTGGAAAACTTATTTCAAAATCATCAAATATTAGAAATAATCCACAAGATATCAACAAAGATGTGGATAACTTTGTGGAAAATTCAAAAAAACAAAAAGAAAAAGGTGTCGAATTTACGGGATTAGGTACAAAAACGGAAGAGTATTGGCCAAAGCTTGTGGATAACTTGAAAAAAAGTGGAAAAGTTATGTTATATACTAACCTAATAAATACAAAAGCTGTTGAACTTAATGATATGACAGTTGGAATAGAATTCCCTAATGGAATGACTCCATTTGGAAAAAAGACATTAGAAACGCAAGAAACAATTAATGAATTATCAAAACTTGTATCAATGGCGTGCGGAAAAGAAATGAAGATAAAATATATAGATAAAAAGCAAGAAAAGAAAAAAGAAGATAAAGAAAATACAATAGAAAATTATGCAAAAGACTTAGACTTACCTATTAATATTATAGAAGATTAAAAAAAGAAAGGATGATTTAAAATGGCAAAAAGAGGAGGTTTCCCAGGAGGTATGGGAGGATTTGGAGGAATGAATCTAAATCAATTAATGAAAGAAGCAAAAAAAATGCAAGCAGATATGGAAAAATCACAAGAGGAGCTTGTATCAAAAGAATTTACAGCAAGTAGTGGAGGAGGAGCAATCGAGGTTAAAGTTACAGGAGCAAAAGAACTAAAAGAGATAAAAATACAAAAAGATGTTGTAGACCCAGATGATGTTGAAATGTTACAAGATTTAATATTAACTTGTATTAATGAAGCATTAAGAAAAGTAGACCAAGAGCAAGCAAGTAGACTTGGACAATATAATATACCAGGATTAATGTAAAATAAGGAGAAGAATATGTCATACTATTCACCATCAATAGAAAAATTAATAGAAGCATTTGAAAAATTACCAAGTATAGGACATAAAACAGCAACAAGGCTTGCATTTCACATGCTAAATGCATCAAATGAAGAAACAGAAGAATTTATAAATGCAATTACAAATGCCAAAAAGAATTTGAAATATTGTTCTATATGTTATAACATTTCAGATACTGATCCATGTTTAATATGTTCAAATCCAAAAAGAGATATGACACAAATATGCGTAGTAGAAGATGTAAAAGATATTATAGCTATGGAAAGAATGCACGAATTTAAAGGTGTATATCATGTATTACATGGTTCAATTTCACCAATGAATGGAATAGGACCTGATGATATAAAAATAAAAGAATTATTAGACAGACTAAAAAACGAAGAAGTTAATGTAAAAGAACTAATACTTGCAACAAATCCCAGAGTTGAAGGAGAAGCAACTGCAATGTATATTTCTAAAATTGTAAAACCATTGGGAATAAAAGTAACAAGGATAGCACATGGAATCCCAGTAGGAGGAGACTTAGAATATACAGATGAGGTAACATTAATGAAAGCATTAGAAGGAAGAAGAGAAATGTAAAAAAAGCTGGACTTTTTAGTCCAGCTTTAAATCTTTTAATAATGTTTCGCAAATATCTTTTGTTGAATTTCGTTTAGCCATTATTCTTGCACGTATTTTTAAATGTTTCATTTTTATAGGATTATTAAATAAATCCTTTAAAATTTTGCCTGCATCATCATTTTTTCGTATCCA
Source organism: uncultured Clostridia bacterium (assembly GCA_947584125.1). Classification (GTDB taxonomy): domain Bacteria; phylum Bacillota; class Clostridia; order TANB77; family CAG-508; genus CANRMR01. Next base: position 2,933 of record CANPWI010000013.1, on the reverse strand, counting down.
TATAGCAATTTTTTTCTTTTCTAAATATTCAGCATTTTCTTCTTCTTGACCAGGTATAGGATTAATTACAATTATAGGTAAACCAGAAGCTAGACTTTCTGTTGTTGTTAAACCACCAGGCTTTGTAATAACCAAATCAGAAATACTCATTAATTCTGGAATCTTGTTTGTATATTCAATAATTTTTATACTATCTTCCTTATGGTATGTTTCAACAATATTTTCAAAGTTCTTTTTCATTTTCTCATTTTTACCAGATATTGCAACAATTTGAATATTATCAAAATTTTTTGCAAAATTTTCAAGCATTTCATAGGTACTTTTTTTACCAAGACCAAATTCTCCACCTGCAAAAAATAAAACAGTTTTCTTATTTTTTGAAAGACCAAATTCTTTTAAAATTTCATCTTTATTATAATTATTTAAAAATCTATTAGAAAGAGGTATACCAGTTGCATGTATTTTTTCTGGTAATATATTTTTTTCAATTAAAGCCTTTTTCATACCATCATGAGCAACAAAAAAGTAATCAATATAGTTAGAACCAACAAGCCATTGTTCATGTGGTGCATAATCAGTCATTATTGTAGCAATTTTAGCACTAATTTTTCCTTTTTTCTTAAGATGTGCACACATTTGACTTGCAAAAGGATGAGTTGAAATTATTAAATCAGGTTGTATATCTTGTAACAAAGTATCTAACTTGATAGACATTACTTTATTGGAGGTATTACTTATTTGAGCAAGAGCGCCCTTTTGAGATTTAGAATACACTCTACCCCAAGCCCAAGGAGCTTTTTTTGCCATTTCAGAATAAGCTTTTGTTGTAATTTTATTTAAATAAGTATTTATATATTCTATACAATCAACAATATATGTTTTACAAGAAGAACTATAGTTATTATCAATATATTCTTTTATTGAATTGGCAGCACTTAAATGACCACCACCATAAGAAGCATAAAAAATTAAAATGTTTTGCATAAACAACTCCTTAAAATTTTTTGATTTTTTATATATTATCACAAAAAATATAATTTTGCAAAAAAAGGAATAAATTATAAAAAAAATTACAAAATAATTTTATGAGGTGAATTATGAAAAAAATATTTATATGGGTATTAATTATTATTACATTTTTAATTTTTTTATTCGTATTGCAAAATACAAAAGAAAATAATGTAATTGCAGCACGGAACAAATGCAGGAAGAACATCAGACATGCAACTTATGGCAAGAGCAATAAATGGAGAAGCAAGAGGAGAGCCATATGAAGGACAAGTTGCAGTTGGAGCAGTTATATTAAATAGAGTTAAAAGTTCAAATTTTCCAAATACCATAGCAGGTGTAATATATCAACAAGGAGCATTTACAGCAGTATCAGATGGTCAAATTAATGTACCAATAAGTGAAGGTTCAACCGTTTATAAAGCAGCACAAGATGCTATGAATGGGTGGGATCCAACAAATGGTGCAATATATTACTTTAACCCAAGTACAGCTACAAGCAAATGGATTTGGTCAAGACCATTAATAAAAACTATAGGAAAACATAGATTTTGTAAGTAAAAGAGAGGAATTGAAATTATGAAAAATTTAGATTATAAAAAAATTTATAAAGTAATAATAGTAATTTTAGCTATAGCATTAATTGCTTTAGGAGTATATGTTTATAAAAAGCAAAACGAGTATAAATTAGCATCTGAAAATTCTTATAATTTAGCTTTTTATGAGGTGGTAGACTATGTTGATAATGTAGAAACATATCTTGCAAAATCATTAATATCTACAACTCCTGAACATGGTGCAGAAACATTAACATATTTATGGAGAGAAGCAAATCTTGCACAAGGGTATCTTGCACAACTTCCAATTAATACAGAAGGATTATCAAATACAGCTAAATTTTTAAACCAAGTAAGTGATTATAGTTACTCATTAGCACATAAAAATATATACAATGAGCCATTAACACAAGAAGAACTAGACAATCTAAAAACACTTCATAATTATAGTGTTCAATTAAAAGATACATTAGTTCAGTTATCTAATGACATAAATGAAGGAACAATTAGTTGGAGTGAATTAACAGACAAAGGAACTACAACATTTGCACAAGAGGTAAGTAATATATCAAAAGATAGCTTTAGCAATTTAGAAGAAAATTTCCACGAATATTCAGGACTAATATATGATGGAGCATTCTCAGAACATTTAACAAGTAATAATCCAAAAGGATTAACAGGAGAAGATATAAGCCAGGAAGATGCAAGCAAAATTGCAAAAGAATTTATAGGTGAAGATAAAGTAGAAGAAATAAACTTAAATGGTCTATCTGAAAACGGAAATATTCAAAATTACAGTTTTTCTGTAAAAATAAAAAATTCAGACCAAAACAATAATGCAAGTATAGCAATTTCAAAAAAAGGTGGTCATGTTATATATTATAATTACAATAGAAATATAGATGGAGAAAATATATCACAAGAAGATGCAGATAAGTTAGGAAAAGATTTCTTATCATCAAAAGGATTTAATAATATGAAAGAAACATATTATTTAAAACAAGAAGGTGTTGTTACAATAAACTATGCTTATAATCAAGATGATGTTGTAATGTATCCGGATTTAATAAAAGTAAAAGTAGCATTAGACAATGGAGAAATATTGGGAATAGAAACAACAGGATATATAAATTCACATCAAGAAAGAAATCTGCCACAAGTAAAAATAACAAAAGAGCAAGCAAAACAAAGCTTAAATAAAGATTTAGAAATAATGTCAGAAGGTTTAGCAGTTATTCCAACAGAATATAAAACAGAAATATTATGTTGGGAATTTAAAGGCAAAGTAGAAGACAAAGAATTTTTAGTATATATTAATGCAGAAAATGGAAATGAAGAAGATGTTTTAGTTATAGTAAATACACCAAA
>CANPWI010000012.1 GCA_947584125.1 uncultured Clostridia bacterium | reverse complement strand
TTAGCAAAAATGATAAAATTCATAATAGGACTAGTTACATTATAAAATAAAAAGGATTGCGAAACGCAATCCTTTTTATTTTATTATATCTATATTCCATTTTTTTATTGACTTTAATGTATTATGTGATAAAATATCCATGTAAATATGAAAAAGGAGAAATAATAATGTGTGGTTTTTGTGGATTTGTATCAAAAAAAAGTAATAAAGAAGAAACATTACAAAATATGATGGATAAAATAATTTATAGAGGACCAGATAGTAGTGGGATTTATACAGATGAAGATATTGCATTAGGGTTTAGAAGACTAAGTATTATAGATTTAGAAGAAGGTGCACAACCAATTTATAATGAAGATAAAACAAAGGTAATAAACTTTAATGGTGAAATATATAATTATCAAGAAATAAAAGAAGATTTAATAAAAAAAGGTCATAAGTTTTATACAAAAACAGATACAGAAGTTTTAATACATGGGTATGAAGAATATGGTGAAGATCTTTTAAATAAATTAAGAGGAATGTTTGCTTTTGCAATATGGGATACAGTAAAAAAAGAGTTAATAATAGCAAGAGATTTTTTTGGAATAAAACCAATGTATTATATGAAAAATAATGAGGATTTAATATTTGGTTCAGAAATTAAGTGTATTTTAGAACATCCAAGTGTAGAGAAAAAGTTAAACATACATGCACTACAAAATTATTTATCTTTTCAATATGGAGTACCAAATGAAACATTTTTTGAAAATATTTTTTGCTTACCACCAGCACATATTCTAAAATATAAAGATGGAAATATAGAAATAAAAAGATATTGGAAACCTGAATTTAATATAGATGAGAATTTAGACTTTGATGAAACAGTAGAAAATATCGATAAAACATTTAAAAATTCTATAGAAGCACATAAAATAAGTGATGTAGAAGTTGGATGTTTTTTATCAAGTGGAGTAGATTCAAGTTATGTAGCATCACAGTTTAAAGACCAAAAAAGCTTTACAGTTGGATTTGATTACGATAAATATAACGAAATAGAATTTGCCAAAAATTTAGCAAATGAAATAGGAATGGAGCATCATTATAAAAGCATTACAGATGATGAATATTGGGAGATTTTACCTAAAATACAATATTACATGGATCAACCACATGCAGACCCATCTTGTGTTGCGTTATATTTTGTAAGTAAAATAGCAAGTGAACATGTAAAAGTTGTATTATCTGGAGAAGGTGCAGATGAACTATTTGGTGGATATAGAATTTATCATGAACCATTAAGTTTAAAAAAGACAAGCTTTATACCAAGACCTATATGGAAAGCTTTAGCATGTATTGTAAACTTAATACCAGCAGATTTTAAAGGAAAAAGCTATATAAACAGAGCATCAAAAACATTAGAGGAAAGATTTATAGGAAATGCTAATTTATTTTCAGATAAGGAAAAAAGAAAGATATTAAAAAATACTGAAGGAATGGTTACACCTCAAGAAATTACAAAGAAATTTTATGAAGATGTAAAGGACAAAGATGATGTTACAAAGATGCAATATATAGATATTAATCTTTGGATGGTAGGAGATATACTTCTTAAAGCAGATAGAATGAGTATGGCAAATTCTTTAGAGTTAAGAGTACCATTTTTGGATAAAGAGGTATTTAAAATTGCGAGTACTTTACCACAAAAATTCAAGGTAAATGATGAAAATACCAAATTTGCAATGAGAAAAGCTGCACTTAAAAATTTACCAGAAGAGGTATCAAAACGAAAAAAATTAGGTTTCCCAGTTCCAACAAGAGTATGGCTAAGACAAGATAAATATTATAATATTGTAAGAGATGAATTTTTATCAGAAAATTCAAGAAAATACTTTAATACAGAAGAAATAGTAAAACTATTAGATGACCATTATAAAGGAAAAAGAGATAATTCAAGAAAAGTTTGGGCAATATATGTTTTCTTAGTTTGGTACAAGCAGTTCTTTAATTAATATAAACTTGAAAATAAAATAAAAATATGATATAATATAAGTGTATAATAATTATGTACCAAATAAAAACAAAGGAGTGATAAATATGAGTTTATGGGAAAGAATAAAATCAATATTTAAAAAGAAAGAGAACTTATTAGAAGAAGGTAACATTGAAGAGATAACAACAGAGAATGATAATAAAAAGGCAGAATTTTTAAAAGGATTAGATGCAAGAGAGGAACAAAAAGAAGCAGAAAAAATGCAAAGACAATTTAGTATAGCAAGAGATGTAATAGAAGCTAAAAGAACAACATGGAAAAATGATAATATTACTGCAGAAGAAGGACTAAAAGTTTTATTAAATAATAGAGGATATGCAGGAGAAGAAGTTTCATTAGGTAAGCTTGATTTAGATATTTTAAATCAAATGGCTATTCAAGCAAGTAACATATCACAAGAAACTATGGAATATTTCCAAAGAGAAGATATGCAAAGATTAGTAGGAAAAATAAAAAATATGGCAGTGGAAGAAGCAAAAAAATTTGGATATGCAGAAGGAGCTGCAAAACAATTTATACCATATATACCAGATGCAATGAATGTAATAAAAGATGAAGAAATAGCAGAAAGAGAAGCAGAATTAGAAGAAACAAAATAATTACAAATATAGTATAAAAAAATCCCCTAAATCATAAAAATGATTTAGGGGGTTTTTTATGAAATTAGGATTAAGTTTATCTGGAGGGGGAATAAAGGGTGCAGCACATATTGGTGTTATAAAAGCTTTTGAAGAAGCAAACATAAAAATAGATGCTATAGCTGGAACATCTTCTGGTAGTATTGTGGCTACACTTTATGCAATGGGATATACTGCAGATGAAATGTATGCTCTTTTTAAAAAATATTGTAAAAAAATAGGGTCTATTCAATTCAAAAATATTGCGAAATTAATTCTTGGAATAATATGTTGTCAAGGAATAACAATTACAGGTCTTAATAATGGAAAAAAACTAGAAAAGATTGTAAAGGAGGCTTGCATAAATAAGGGAATAGAAAATATAAATCAAATAAAAATGCCACTTATGATACCTAGTGTTAATTTAGAAAATGGAGAATTAACAATTTTTTCTTCAATAGAAAAAAGAGCTAAATATAATGATGAAATAATATATATAAATGATATTCCTATTGAAAAAGCTGTAAAAAGCAGTTGTGCATATCCTGGTGTATTTGAGCCAGAAATAATTCAAAATAATATATACATAGACGGAGGAATAAGAGAAAATGTACCTTGGAAGGAGTTAAAAAAATTAGATATTGATAGGTTAGTTTGCGTAGTATTTGAAGAAGAAATGAAAAAGCCTAAATATAACTATAATATAATTGATGTTGTTTCTAGGTCTATTGATATATTGTCACACGAACTTGCAATTTATGAGTTAGAGCGGTGCAGATGAACTTATAAAAATAAAAACAAAAGCAGTTTCTTTAATAGATAGTAGTAAAATGGATTATTTATATGAAAGAGGTTATCATTATGGAAAAAAGAGTATAAATAATTTTGTATAAAAGAATAAAAAAATAAATTGGTCGCTTTTATGCGACCAATTTATTTTTATACCTTTATTTCTGATGTTTTAGAACTATTTTCTTTCAAAATAGCTTCCCTTTCTTTTTCCCTTATTGCTAAATTATCTTTAGCAACAGTCATTAATAATTTAATACGATTTACTTGATTTGTTTGACTTGCACCAGGGTCATAATCTACAGGGGTAATATTTGCTTCAGGATATAAACTTCTAATTGTTTTTATTACACCTTTTCCAACAACATGATTTGGTAAGCAAGCAAAAGGTTGTACACATATAATATTTGGTATATCGTGTTCTATATATTCAATCATTTCAGCTGTTAAGAACCAACCTTCACCTGTTTGATTTCCTATAGATAATATATCTTTAACTTTGCTTTCCAATTCCCATATATCAGCTGGCATTAAGTATCCTTTTTTAGAATTAGATAATGCAATTTTTACATCTTTTTCTAGTAAATCTATTAATTTAATTGCTATTTTAAATAATTTTGCTTTTGTTTTATCAGTATTTAACAATGAATTAAAAGTTATTTTGTGTGTTGCAATAAATTTTATAAATCCCATAAAGTCAGGTAATATTACCTCAGCACCTTCATTTTCTAAAACATCTGCAACAAAATTATTTCCAAATGGATGATATTTTATTAGTACCTCACCAACAATTCCTACTTTAGGTTTTTCTTTTGAGGTATCAAGTTCAATTTTTTCAAAATCTGATACTATATCATATATGCTTTGTTTAAATTGTTTATTTGAACTATGTTCAATTAAGTGTTTACATTTTTCCATCCAAGAATCAAATAATTTCTTTGATTCACCTTTATTTATCTCATAAGCTCTATTTTTAGTTAACATTTTTTGGAGTAAATCGCCATATATTACTGTTTTTAATAATTTTTCTATAAGGTCAATATTAATTTTAAATCCAGGATTTTTTTCCATTCCAACAACATTAAATGAAATTACAGGAACTTGTGGAAAACCTGCATCTTTTAATGCTTTACGAATAAATCCAATATAATTTGTTGCACGGCAACCTCCACCAGTTTGAGACATTATAAGTGCTGTTTTATTTACATCATATTCACCAGATTCTAATGCTTCTATAAATTGACCTGTTGTTAAAATTGATGGATAGCATGCATCATTATTTACATATTTTAAACCGACTTCTACAGTATGTGGAGTACATTCTTTTAAAAGTTTTATATTATATCCACAAGATTTTACAGCTGTTTCTAGTAAATCAAAGTGTATTGGTGCCATTTGTGGCATAAGTATAGTATAATCTTTTCTCATTTCTTTTGTGAAAGGCATTTTATGAATTTCATAATCACCTATTTGGCAGTTAGTACATTCTTGTTTTTCTCTTAAGCGTTTATTCATACTAGCCAAAAGCGAACGAATTCTTATTCTAATAGCACCAAGATTGTTAATTTCATCTATTTTTATTAATGTATACATTTTATTAAAGCTAGATAATATTTCTTCAACTTGGTCTGTTGTAACAGCATCTACTCCACAACCAAATGAATTTAATTGTACAAGTTCAAGATTATCATGTTTTCCAACAAAATCTGCTGCTGCATAAAGTCTTGAATGGAACATCCATTGATTAACAACTCTTAGTGGTTTAGTTTGTGTAATTTTATCTGCTACTGAATCTTCTGTTAAAACGCAAAGACCTAAACTTGTAATTAATGTATCTATACCATGATTTACCTCTGGGTCAACATGATATGGACGACCACAAAGTACAATACCTTTTAAATTATTTTTTTCTATATACTCTAAAGCTTCTGCACCTTTTTTATGAATATCATCTCTAACTTTTTGATATTCCTCTTCAGCAAGTTTTGCAGCTTCTTGTAGTTCTTTTTTTGTAAAGTTATATTCTTTAAATTCGTCAAGTTCTAATATTCTTTTAACCAAATTTTTACTATCTAAAGGTAAAAATGGATTTATAAATTTAACTTTTTTATCTTTTAATTCTTCTATATTATTTTTTAATACCTCTGAATAAGAAATAACAATAGGACAGTTGTAACTATTATCAGCATTTTCATATTCTTTTCTTGAATATGGTATACAAGGGTAAAATATAGTATTTATACCTTGGTTAAGTAAGCTAATAATATGACCATGAGCAAGTTTTGCTGGATAGCATACAGACTCAGATGGCATTGATTCTATACCTTTTTCATAAGTTTTTCTATTACTTTTTTCTGATAAAATAACTCTAAATCCTAAATTAGTTAAAAATGTAAACCAGAAAGGATAGTCCTCATACATATTTAAAACTCTAGGTATACCAATAGTTCCTCTAGGAGCATTGCTTTCTTCTAATGGTGTATATCCAAATATTCTTTCAAATTTATATTTTATTAAGTTTGGTAGTTCAGAATTATTAGTAACAATTCCTGAACCTTTTTCACAACGATTACCTGAAATATATTTTTTACCATTACTAAATTTATTAATAGTAAGTAAACAATGATTTTCACAGCCATTACATCTAGTATGAGATATTTTTATGTCTAATTTATCTAAATCTTGAGGTTTAGATATAGATGAATAATATTCCATATCAAGATTTGCCTCAAATTGTTCTTTACTAAGTAATGCTACTCCATAAGCACCCATAAGTCCAGAAATGTCAGGTCTTACAACCTCTTTTCCAACAATTAGTTCAAAACTACGAAGAACTGCATCATTATAAAATGTTCCACCTTGAACAACAATATGGTCTCCTAAAGTAGAAACATCCCTAACTTTCATAACTTTTTGGATAGCATTTTTTATAACTGAAATACTAAGACCTGCAGAAATATCTCCAACTGTATAACCTTCCTTTTGAGCCTGCTTTATCTTAGAATTCATAAATACAGTACATCTAGAACCAAGGTCAACAGGATTTCTAGATTTTATTGCTTCCTCAACAAATTTTGAAATAGGAAGATTTAAACTTTTTGCAAATGTTTCAATAAAAGAACCACAACCTGAAGAACAAGCTTCATTAAGCATTATATTATCTATAACACCATTTTTTATGCGTATATATTTCATATCTTGACCACCAATATCTACTATGCTTGAAACATTAGGCATAAATTCTTTTGCAGCTCTATAATGTGCAATAGTTTCTATTTCATTCAAATCTATATTTAAAGCAGTTTGAATTAATTTTTCTCCATATCCTGTAACACCGCTATATCTAATGTTTGCACCATCAGGTAATACAGAATAAAGAGTTTTTAACATACTTATAACACTTTCAAGAGGATTTCCTTCATTATTTCCATATAAAGAATATAATAAATTACCTTCATTATCTATTAATACAAGTTTAGTAGTTGTAGAACCTGCATCAATTCCAACAAAACAATCCCCTTTAAAATTTTCCAAAGATTTTCTCTTTACAGTAGCTTTTTCGTGTCTTTTTTTAAACTCATCATATTCAGCTTCTACTGTAAATAAAGGCTTTAATGGATTAGATGTATTATCTTTAGATATTTTTAAAACCTCAATTTTACTTTTTAACTTTTCAACTGTAATTTCAGAATTATGACAAGAATCAAGTGCTGCACCTTTTGCAACTAATAAATGTGCTTCTTCTGGAACAATTATTTCATTATCTTTCAAATTAAGAGTTTCTATAAATCTTGTTCTAAGTTCTGATAAATAGCTTAATGGACCACCTAAAAATGCAACATTACCTCTAATTGGTCTTCCACAAGCTAAACCACTAATAGTTTGATTTACAACTGCTTGGAATATTGATGCTGCAATATCTTCTTTTGCAGCTCCTTCATTAATTAAAGGTTGTATATCAGTTTTTGCAAAAACTCCACAACGAGATGCAATTGGATATATAGTTTTATGGTATTTTGCAAGGTCATTTAAACCAGCAGTATCTGTATCTAATAAAGATGCCATTTGGTCTAAAAAAGCACCAGTACCGCCGGCACAAGTACCATTCATTCGTTGTTCAACAAATTTATCAAAATAGATAATTTTAGCATCTTCTCCTCCAAGCTCTATAACAACATCTGTTTCAGGAATGTATTTTTCAACAGCTCTTTTACAAGCAACAACTTCTTGAATAAATGGAACATCTAAAAATGTTGCAGCACTCATTGCTCCAGAACCTGTAAGAGATATTGTAAAGTTGCTATCAGGATATTTTTTAGTTAATTCTTCTAATACATTACATACAGTATTTTTTGTATCAGAAAAATGTCTAGTATATGAAGTATATATAGTTTCAAGTGATGTATTCATAACTACTAATTTTACAGTAGTAGAACCAACATCTAAACCAATATGTAACAAATTTTTCATATTTATTCCTCTTTTCATTTTCGCTTAAATACAAGTATATTTTACAAAAAAAATGGTGAAAAGTCAAATGTAAAAGATTGGTAAAATAAGTTCTAAAATGGACATGATGGTAATATTATTAATTATCAAATGTCTAGGAAAGGAATGTGATTAAAATGATAAAAAACAAGAAAATTAAAGGTATAATAATAGCATTAGTAGTTATAGCTATATTAGTTGGTATAATAATATTTTTATTTTGGGGAAAAGATGACGAGGTAACTTTTGTTGAAGAATATACACCACAGGAAGAAATTAGTATGGAACAAGAAAGGCAGACTATTGTTTCAATTTATTATAACAATAAAGAAACAAATACATTAATGCCAGAGGCAAGATTAATAGATGTAAAAGAATTAGCAAAAAATCCATATACAATGTTATTAAATTTAGTAATTAGTGAACCTAAAAGTGATAAATTAGAAACTGTTATACCAGAAGGTACACAAATTATAAATGTAGAGGTAAAACAAGACACAGCTTATGTTAATTTATCCTCTGAATTTATAAAAAACCATAAAGGTGGAGCAGAAAATGAAGCAAAAACAGTATATGCTATTGTAAATACACTAACAGAATTAAACGAAATAAACTCTGTTAGAATTCTAATAGAAGGTGAAGAAAATAAAAGCTTTACAGATGAGCAAATAAACTTTAAAGAAAACTTTGTTAGACTAGATTAGAATTTTTAGGCGGGAGTAAAAAGTAAAATATATTCCCGCCTAAGAAAATTTAAAAAGCTTATTTTAAAAGAAAGTATAGCTTAGCATATTTACTAAATTTTTTAAAATCTGAAAGAAAGTGTTCAACCTCATAAAGTGATTTTATAGTGTTGTTTTTTTTAGTTTTAAAATCAAATTTAATTTTCTTTTTCTTATGTGAATTTTTATTTGACTCTGAATTTTGTTTTTTACGATTTTGGCTTTGATTGTCTTTTGAATTTGAAATAATATTTATATTGTTATTTCTAACATATCTCATACAAATTCCCCCACTTGATAAATTTTACATTTTTATATATAATATGAAATATTATATAAAATGTTAGAGGTGTTATGGAAAATTTATTAAAAGAAAATGAGAGAATTGATGATTTAGAATATAAAGGATTAAAAATTATTCAAAATGAAAATGGATTTTGCTTTGGAATAGATGCAGTAATTTTATCTGATTTTGCAAAAAATTTAAAAAATGGGGCAAAAATTTTAGATTTAGGAACAGGTACTGCAATACTTCCTATTTTACTTTCTAAAAAAACTGAAAATACTAAAATAATAGGAGTTGAAATACAAGAAGATGTAGCAAATATGGCAAAAAGGAGTGTAAAATTAAATAATTTAGAAGATAAAATAGAAATACTTAATGAAAATATTTTAAATTTAACAAATATATTAAAAATAGGAGAATTTGACGCCATAGTTACAAATCCACCATATAAAAAGAAAAATACAGGTATAATTAATGATAAGGAAGCAAAGATTATTTCAAGACATGAGATAACAGCAGAATTAAAAGATTTTATAAAGGTTTCTAGTAAGTTATTAAAATTTGGAGGAGAGTTCTTTATGGTACATAGACCAGAAAGACTATCTGAAATAATAAGCTTATTAAAGGAATATAACCTAGAACCAAAAATTTTAAGATTTGTATATCCAAAAATAGATAAACCTTCAAATATGATACTTATAAAAGCAGTAAAAGGTGGAAAAGAGTTTTTAAAAGTAGAAAAGCCATTAATTGTTTATGATGAAAATCAAAATTATACAAACGAAATATTAAAAATATATAATAAAATTTAAAAAGAAATGAGGAAAGCTAATGCAAGGAAAATTATATTTGGTTGCAACACCTATTGGAAATCTAGAAGATATTACTTTAAGAGCATTAAAAGTATTAGAGAAAGTAGATATTGTAGCAGCAGAAGATACTAGAAATACATTAAAATTACTAAATCATTTTGGACTTTCAAAAAAATTAATTACATATCATAGGCATAATGAAGAAATAAAAAAAGATGAACTAATAAATTACATGAAAAACGGAAAAAGTATTGCATTAGTATCAGATGCTGGAACACCATGCATTTCAGATCCAGGTGAAGAAATTGTAAAAGAAGCAATTAAAGAAGAAATAGAAATAGTACCAATTCCAGGAGCATGTGCATTAATTACAGCATTAATAACATCAGGACTAGAGTGCAAGGAATTTTGCTTTATAGGATTTTTACCATTAAATAAGAAAAATAGAAAAGAAAAATTACAAGAAATAAGACAAGAGAGAAAAACCATAATTTTATATGAAGCTCCACATAAACTAAAAAATACTTTAGAAGATTTAAAAGATATTTTAAAAGATAGGCAAATAGTTCTAGCAAAGGAACTTAGCAAAATACATGAAAGCTATAAAAGAGGAACTGCTGATGACTTACTAAAAGGGTTAGAGCAAGAAATAAAGGGAGAATTTGTAATTGTAATTGAAGGAGAAAAAGAACAAGTTATACCTACAAACGAAGAAATATTAAATGAGCTAACATTAGAAAAACATTATGAATATTATGAAAATAAAGGATTAGAAAAAAAGGATATAATAAAAAGAATTGCAAAAGACAGAAATGTTACTAAAAATGAAATATATAAATATTTTATAAAAAATGATGAATTATAAAAAGTACGCATAAAAAATATGCGTACTTTTTGTTAAAAAAATATATTACCAATAATATTATTCTTTATCAGATGTATTAATTTGTGTAATTTTTTCGGTACATTTTTTACAAATTAATTTATCATTATAACTTACTAAATTTTTAGTACTTCCACAGAAAATACAATTTGGTTCATATTTTTTTAATACAATAGAAGAGCCATCAACATATATTTCGATTGGGTCCTTTTCAAATATTCCAAATTTATTTCTCAATTCAATAGGAATAACAACTCTTCCCAATTCATCAACTCTTCTTATAATTCCGGTTGATTTAATCATATAAATCCCCTCCTTTAAACCTAAAAAATTTACAAAATTCGACAAAAAAACTACACATTTAATATACCATAAATAAGGCAATTGGTCAAGTAAAACTTTACAAAAAATTACAGTTAAATCAAAAAAATTTTAATTTGGTGTAAAATTAAAACAAGACATTCAATTTCATAAAGAAAAAATATTGTATAAATTATTTTCGTAAAACATATATATGGTTATATAAAACATTAAGGGGAAAAAATATGTTAAATAAAATATGGCCTTTTTTTATTATATTTTCATTTGTTTATGCAATATTTAATGGAAATCTAGATAGTGTAAATCAATCTATTTTTGATTCAGCAGAAGATGCTGTAAATTTATGCATTACATTTTTAGGAACAATTTGCCTTTGGAATGGAATTATGCAAATAGCAAGTACAACAACATTTGTTAATAAACTTAGTAAATTATTGAAACCTATAATGAAATTTTTATTTCCAGATATAAATGAAAATGATAAGGTATATAATGAAATTTCTATGAATATTATTGCAAATGTTTTTGGACTTGGAAATGCTGCAACACCACTAGGACTTAAAGCAATGAAAAGTATGCAAGAGCAAAATAAGGATAAAGATACTTTAAGTAATTCAATGGCAATGTTTATTTTAATAAATACAGCTTCATTACAGCTAATTCCAACAACAGTTATAGCTATAAGAAATTCCTTAGGTTCAAATAACCCAACAGGATTTATTATTCCTGTCTGGATTTCATCAATTTGTGCATTAACAGCAGGAGTTATATCTGCTAAGATTTTTATGAAATAGGAGATTATATGAAAATTATAAATTATTTATCAAATGTTGCAATTCCATTTGTTATATTAATAATTATTATATATGGAATGATAGAAAAAAATAAAGTTTTTGATACCTTTTGTGAAGGAGCAAAAGAAGGAACAAAAATTGTTTATAATATTTTTCCAACATTAATAGGAATATTTTTAGCAATAGGTGTACTAAGAAGCTCAGGTATATTAGATGCATTTTTAAATATTATAAAACCAATTGTAAACTTTTTAGGAATCCCTATGCAAATTATGCCACTTGCATTACTTAGACCAATTTCTGGTAGTGCTGCAACAGCTGTTGCAACAGATATAATGAAAAATTATGGTGTTGATTCTAATATTGGACTAATTACCTCAACAATTATGGGTGCAACAGAAACCACACTTTATACTATAGCTATATATACAAGTGTAGTTGGAATAAAAAAAACAAGATTTGTTTTAGCCTCAGCATTAATAGCAGATTTTGTAGGAATGATTACTGCTGTCGTAATTTGGAGAATTATGTCGTAAAGTTTTTCTTGACAGATATTGGTAAATATAGTAACATATTAGCATGAAATTAATTAAATATTTTTTTGAAATGCCAATTCTTGTGCATTTCGCAAAATTCTTATTATTTATTTTAATCTTTATTTTTACAAAAAAAGTAATTGTAAAAATAATCTCAAATAAAATCCAAAAAAATTTAAAAAATTAATAGTAGATTAATTAAGGAGTGGTAATAACTAAACAAAAACATTCTATAAATTTTTTTTGAAATTTTATCAAAATTGTTATTAATCTTGTAGAGGGAAAATAAAAAAGCAAAAAAGTAGCCCCTTTTTTTAATGATGTTTTGAATCCTAGTATTGTTCTATAGTACTAAATTCCCTCTACAATACCCCCATTACAGGAGGTTTTAATTCATATAAATATAGGGTAGCACTCTATAGCTTTTTGCTGAACATTATAATGGTGCTAGATATTATATTTGTTTCAGCAAGAAGTTTTCTAGAAAATAAAAATAGAGATAAAATAAGCTTGTCCCTAGTAAACTTCAAAAAAATGACGAAAAATGTAATATAAATTTAATATAATGAGAAATTTAATAAAACATATAAATTTCCGTAAGAATATAAAAGAATTAAATATCTAAAAATAGCTAAATATACAAGAAACTACCATTTACAAACTAAAAAAACTATTCTAATATTATATTAAGGATAATTATTAAAAATTAGGGGGAAAATTATGAGCTTAAAAGGTTGGTATGGAGATTATAAAATTAGCAAATTTGATAATTTTACTAATTTTGTAAAAAACAATAAAAAGCAAGTAATCATTGGTAGTATTGTGCTTGTAGTTTTAGTATTTATAATTATATTAACAACCGTTCTTAATAAAGATGATGTACAAAATATAGAAGGTGTAGAAGGTGCAAACGAATTAAGTGCTATGACTTACTCAGAAGAATTTTATGACATTGTTGAAAATTTATATATTTCATTTGAAAGAACAGTTAATGAAAATATACCGGGAGATTTAAATCGAGATGGTTTTATTACAAATAAAGATTATAAAATATTAATTGAAGAAACTACTTTTCCTTCCAATAATGGAATGTTAAGAAGAGCTGATATGAATAATGATGGAATAGTAAATGGTACTGATAGAAATATATTAAAAAATATTCTTAATAATTGTATAGAATCAGGTAAACTTGCTTTACAAGTATATCCTGTAAGATTAAAAGAGAGCTGTAATATAATTTTTGAAGGAAATTATGCTGAATTAAAACAATTTTTTGGAATAAATAGAATACTTGTAGATAATCAACGTATAGATTGTCAACTTACAGATAGTGCATTTAGAGTTTATTTTCCTCCAATTGAAATAAAAAATTATGGAATTACACTTGCTAATCATAATTTGGTAAAAATATGTGATTTATTTAACATATATGTAACAGATAAACAAGCTCCTATTATTTATTCAACAAGAAAAATACAATCCATATCTTCAAAAGGAGATGTAAATCGTGATGGATTTATAACAAGTTATGATGCAAATTTAATAATAGATCATATTAATACTGGTCTTGAAATTGATACAAATGCTGCTGATTTAGATGGAGATGGTTATATAACTTCTAACGATGCAAGTTTTATTACAAATGCAAGATTATATGGAAATTGGGAATCAATAACAACTTTACAACCCGTACCAATATATAAAGGAGAAACTATTACATTTAAAGTTGATAATTATGATGAAATAGGATATTCTACATATTGTGATATAACTGAAAATAACATATTTATAATAACAAGAAATAAAAATGGTGAAATAAGAATATCTGCAAAAGAAACAGGTACATATCCATTATGTATTAATGGTAGAAAAGTATTGGATATAATTGTAAGTGGAGAAAAAGTAGCTCCTACAGTTAGTGCAACACAAAATTCAAATTACCAAAAAAGCCATAATATAGATATAACAATAAATGGATTTTTAACAAGTAATAATTTATCTTATTGTTGGTCACAAGATGGAAATAATGCACCTGGAGGAAGCTGGACATCTACAACCATTAATAATAATAGATGTAGAATAACAGAAGGCGGAAGAAATGGTACATGGTATTTATGGGTAGGAACTTTAACAGATGTTAATGGAACACAAAAAGGTAATAATTGTGTAGGAACATATAAGTTTGATAATGGCACACCAACAATAAGTGGAGTTACAAATAATACATGGTATACAAATGAACCAACAGTTACTTATAGTAATAGTGTAAGTAAAGCTACTGGAAAATACCAACATAGTGGTGCAACTTACGCATTTGACAGTGGTAAGAAATTTAGTGATGATGGTATGTATATAATAACAGTAACAAATGAAGTTGGAAATAAAGCAAGTTGTACTTTTTATGTAGAAAGAACGCCACCAGTAATTTCAAATATATCTAAATCAAATTCAGAAGAAAACCAAAAAGTTATTATAACTGCAACCTTAAATGATAATGTATCTGGTGTAAGATGGTATAAACTATCACAAAATAGTAATGATGAAAATTCGCAAAGTGGATGGACAGATATATATACACAACCAGCAACATATAATGCAAGATGTGAAGTAGACGAAAATGGTACATACTATTTATATGCAAAAAATGGATGTGGGCTTGTAAGTAAGCAAAAAATAGATGTAAGTACTATTGAGGAAAAACCTGAAACCTATATTATAGACTATAATGCAAATGGTGGAGAAGGCTGGATGGGATTTAGCCAATTTGAATATGGGTATTATGAGAGAACAGGTATAGAATATAATTTAAAACCTAATGAATTTACAAGAAGTGGATATAGATTTGAAGGTTGGTCTGTAGTTCCAAATGGTGAAATAGAATTATGGGATAATGAATCACAGTGTGCAGGTGGTATGGATAGAGTAGCAAGACAATATGCTCAAAACGGAGTTTTATATGTATATGCAAAATGGAAGGATATAAAGGAACCTTATATAACTGGAATAGAAAAAGATAAATGGTATACTAATAATGTTACAATAAAATGTAAAGATGATGAAAGTGGAATAAAAACAGCAAGTTATGTAGGTACACCATATCCAAGTGGTACTACAAAATCAGGAACATTTAAAGATAGTATAGAATTAAGTGAAGATGGTTGGTATACAGTTAATGTTGAAGATAATGAAAAAAATAAATTCCAAGTATCATTTGGAATAGAAAAAACAGCACCAGAAATAACATCATTAACAGCAAATAATACATCAGATTGGACAAAGGGACAAATAACATTAACAGGAACAGCTACAGATAAAACAAGTGCAGTAGCTTCATACCAATGGAGTCAAATTGGAAACTTAGATGCAAATTCAGGAAATTGGATACCAATTAATCAAGAAGATACTACAAACTTTAATACACATAATCCAACTACAACAACACAAAACTACAATGTAAGTCAAAATGGTACATATTATTTCTATACAAAAAATGGAATGGGACTTGTTTCTAAAAAAGCAATAACAGTAAACAATATAGATAATAAATTGCCATCAAGCACAATGCCACAAGCTACATCTACAAAAAATTCAATAGTAGTTACTTGTATGCAAACAGATGGAAACCCAACAAGTGGAATAAAAACTACAGAGTATGCTATTCGTAAAAATGCAGAAGGAGAGACATGGAGAAATTATCAAAATGAAAATACATTTACAAATCTAGAAAGTGGTACAGAATATCAAGTAAAAACAAGAGTGACAGATAATGCTGGAAATCAAGCAGAATCACAAGTTTTAACAATAAAAACAATAGAAGAGGAAAAAATACCTCCAAAAGTAACTGCTGTGCCAGAAATACAAGAAAATTATCAAAAACAAATAAGTATTACATTATCAATAGATCAAAATGTAAATGAGCAAAATTTAAAATATGCATGGTCTACAAATAATAGTACAGCTCCTGATGGTGAATGGCAAGAAGTACAAATTGATAATTCACAAGCAATAATAACAGAAACAGAAAAGACAGGAATATTCTATTTATGGGTAGGAAAACTAACAAATGAAAAAAATGTAGAAAGTGAAAATAAATGCTTTGGACCATACTATTTTGATAATACAGCACCAACTATAACTCGTGTAATAGGAAACAGAATAGAAGGACAAGAAGGAATAATAGTAGCGATAGAAGGTGCAAATGATGCAGAGGTAGGTCTTGCAGATGAGCCATATAGCTTTGATAATGGAGAAAGTTGGCAAGTAGAAAATACAAAGATATATACTCAAAGCGAAAGTGGAATTATAATAAAAGTAAAAGATAAATTGGGAAATGAATATGTGAATGAACCAATTAGTATTGAAAGAGAAACTAGAGAAAAACCTGTTATTACATTACTTGGAGAAAAAGAAATAACATTAGAGGTATTTAGTACTGCACCAGAGCTTGGAGCAACAGCTATAGATGTTTATGGAAGAGAATTAGAGGTAAAAGAAGAAGGATATGTTAATCTAAATGTATTAGGAACATATGAAATAAAATATAATGCTGAAGATTCAGATGGAAATAAAGCAGATGAGGTTATAAGAATTATACATGTAGTTGATACAACTAAACCAAATATTACATTAATAGGTGAAGAAACAGTAGAAATAGAAACTGGAACAAGCTATAGAGATGCTGGTGCAACAGCTATAGATAATTATGATAAAAATATTTCAGAAAATATTGAAATAAAAATATTTAAAGATAATGTAGAAGTTGAAGAAATAGACACAAGTGAAGAAGGAACTTATGAAATTACTTATACTGTAAAAGATTCAAGTGGTAATATATCAGAAACTGTAAAGAGAACAATAAATGTTATACAAGCAAATAAAATTACAGAAATAGTACTTGATAATTCAGAAATAGAAATGATAGTTGGACAAATGGAAAGATTAACTGCAAGTGTTAAACCAGAAACAGCAAAAGATAAAGTACTTACTTGGAAAAGCAGTAATGAAGATGTGGCAACTGTTAATGAATATGGATATATAAAAGCAATAGGTGAAGGAGAAACAACAATTACTGTTGAATCAGAGGAAGACCAAATTACAGCAACATGTTTAGTAAAAGTAAAAGAACCAACTGAAGATGATGTAATATTTAAATCAGAAGAAGAGATAATAATTGAGAGTGAAGGACTTATACTAGATGTGTCTCCAGAGACAACTTTAGAGGATTTAGTAAACAGCTTTGACTCAAATGTTGATTATAAAATTGTAGATAAAGAAGGAAATGAAGTATCTAAAGATGAATTAGTTGCAACAGGTATGAAAATAATATTAGATACAGAAGACAATAAAGAATATACAATAATAGTAAAAGGTGATATTGATGGAGACGGACTAATAACAATAACAGATTTATCAATGTTAAAGAAAAGTATGATAGGATTACAGGAATTAGATGAAATAGAATCACAAGCAGCAAATGTAGATTTAGATAATGAAATTCAAATAACAGATTTATCAAAAGTAGTAAAATACATTATAGGTTTATATGAAATGTAATTTTATATAAAAATTCTGTTGATTAAAAAAATTCTATTTTTGTATAAATTTAATAAAAAAAGAAATAATAATTATAGAATAAATATTACAAAAATATTACAAAAAGATTAAGATTTTGTATTATTTCAATAAACTATTGTAAAAAAATATCGAATATGATAGTATAAACTAAACTAATATTAAGGAGGAAACCAATGAAGAAGAAAATATGTTTAGTTATGATGCTAATGATAGCAATGGTAACATTAACAGTAACATCTGTATTTGCAGAACCAAGTGCTACAATGAAATTAACAGCAGATAAAACAGCATTAAAAGAAGGTGAAGAAGTAACAGTTACACTTGAAATAGATTCTGTTAATGAAATTGAAAACGGATTAGTTGCATGTGAAGGTAATATAGAGTATGATACAAACATTTTTGAACCAATAACATCTGCAAGTTTTCAAAATGCATTAAACTGGTCAGGAGATATTAATCCAAGTAATAACAAATTTGCAACAACAGGTTCTAGTGCTGGAACTGGATTAAAAACAGGAGCAATATTTAATTTAAAACTTAAAGTAAAATCTTCTATAGCTAGTAAAAGTACAACAATATCAGTAAAAAATATAAAAACATCAGATGATAACAATTCACAAGTTTCAGTTCCAAATGCATCAGTAACATTAAATGTTACTGGAACAGCAGGTGTAAATACAAATTCAGGTAATACAGCTGGTACACAATCAGGAATTGTAGGTAATGTAACAAACAAAGTATCTGGTCCAGATAAAACTACAAGCTCAAAAAATTTACCAAAAACAGGAGTAAATCAATATGTTGTTATAGGAATAGCTGTAGTAGCTGTTATAGCAGTAGTATCAATAGTAAGATATAAAAATATAATTAAATGAAGAGAAGAAAAAAGACATACAGATTAGTATGTCTTTTTT
>CANPWI010000011.1 GCA_947584125.1 uncultured Clostridia bacterium | reverse complement strand
CTTAGTTCTATATGTTCTTTATTTATTTTATTTTCTTTTAATAGATTACTTGTGTGTGTGTGTGTGTGTGTGTGTGTGTGTGTGTACTCTCGCAAGGGTTTCACGATTTTTATTCATCTTATGTTTTCTCCTCTTCTTTTTTCTTTTTTTAATTTTATATTAACTTATTATAATTGTCAATATTTTTAAAATTTTAATTTTCACTATTATATTAAACAAAAAAATAAATAGAAATATAAAAATATTCCTATTTATTTTTTATTATTTTAACCATTCTGGATTTTCTAAATACCAATCTATTGTTTTTACTATACCATCTTCAAATTTTGTTTTTGGCTCCCATCCAAGTTCTGTTTTTATTTTGCTTGGGTCAATAGCATATCTATAATCATGTCCCTTTCTATCTTGAACATGTTCTATTAAGTCTTCTGATTTTCCTAATCTTTGTAATATTAATTTTACTATTTGTATGTTTCTTCTTTCATTGTGACCACCAATGTTATATCTTTCTCCTGAGATTCCTTTATGGAAAACTAAGTCTATTGCTTCACAATGGTCTTCAACATATAACCAATCTCTAATGTTTAATCCTTCTCCATATACTGGTAGTTTTTCATTATTTAAAGCTAATTTTATCATATGAGGGATTAGTTTTTCATTATGTTGGTATGGTCCATAATTGTTTGAACAATTTGTTACATTAACATTCATCTTAAATGTTTCTTTATAAGCTAATGCAATAAGGTCTGAACTTGCTTTTGATGCTGAATATGGACTACTTGGTTTTATTGGAGATTTTTCTGTAAAATATCCGTCTTCTTTTAATGAGCCATATACCTCATCTGTTGAAATATGTACAAATTTATTCTCGCTACCTTCACCCCAAACTTGTTTTGCTGCTTCTAATAGTGTATGTGTTCCAATTACATTTGTTTGTGTAAATATAAATGGATTTTTTATACTATTATCTACATGTGACTCTGCTGCAAAATGAATTACACCATTTATATCATATTTTTTATATAAGTTTAGTACAAATTCAAAGTCACATATATCTCCTTTAACAAATGTTATTTTATCCATTACTTTTTTTAAATTATCTAAATTACCTGCATAAGTTAATTTATCTAATACTATAACTTTATAGTCAGGATGTTTATTTACAAAATATTCTGCAAAATTTGCTCCTATAAATCCTGCTGCTCCTGTTACTAATATATTTTTACTCATTTTTTTACTCCTACTTTTTATAATAAATTTTTAAATAAATCTGTTTCTTTTAATTCTTTAAGTGATGGCCATTTTGCATCTTTTTCAGATGTTAATAGTTCATCTTTATTTATTCTATCCATTGGCCAAGTTATTCCAACATCTGGGTCATTCCAAGCAAGTCCACCTTCTGCTTCGTGATTATATACATCATCACATTTATAAGTAAATTCTGCTTCGTCTGATAAAACTAAAAATCCATGTGCAAATCCTTTTGGTATCATAAACATTTTCTTATTTTCTTCTGTTAAGATTACGCCTTCCCATTTTCCATAAGTTTTGCTACCTGGTCTTAAATCAACAGCAACATCAAATACTTCACCTTTTATACATCTAACTAATTTGCTTTGTGTATTTTCTTTTTGGAAATGTAATCCTCTTAAAACACCTTTTTTAGATTTTGATTGGTTATCTTGTACGAAATCATAATTTAAGCCTATTTCTTCAAAATCTTTTTTACTATATGTTTCCATAAAATATCCTCTGTTGTCTCCAAAAACTGTTGGTTCTATTATATATACTCCTTCTATTGATGTATCAATTTTTTTAAATTTTCCCATTTTTCAAACTCCTTAAATATATTATTCTCTTCCAAATGAATTTGTTGCTAATTCTTTTAAATATTGACCATATTCTGTTTTCATATAAATTTTTGATAAATTTAATAATTGCTCACTTGTAATCCAATTATTTTTATAAGCAATTTCTTCAGGGCAACAAACTTGCATACCTTGTCTTTTTTCTATTGTTTGAACAAAGCTTGCAGTTTCTAATAATGCATCATGAGTTCCTGTATCAAACCATGTCATTCCTCTTCCTAGTTTTTCAACAACTAGTTTTCCTTGTTTCATATATTCATCATTTACTGATGTAATTTCTAATTCTCCTCTTGCTGATGGTTTAATTTTTTTTGCAATTTTTACTACATCATTTGTATAAAAATACAAACCTGGTACAGCATAATTTGATTTTGGGTCTTCTGGTTTTTCTTCTATTGATAATGCTTTTCCATTTTCATCTATTTCAACAACACCATAAGCTCTTGGGTCTTTTACATAGTAACCAAATATAGTTGATTCATTTTCTCTAGCATTTGCTCTTTTTAATATTTCTGGTAAATGTGAACCATAAAACATATTGTCACCTAAAATCATGGCAACATTATCGTTTCCAATAAAATCTTCTCCTATAATAAATGCTTCTGCAAGTCCATTTGGTTTTTCTTGTACCTTATACTCAAATTTCATTCCCCATTGAGAGCCATCACCTAATAAGTCTTTAAAAATTACAATATCTCTAGGTGTTGAAATTATTAGTACCTCTTTTATTTGTGCTTCCATTAATACAGAAAGTGGATAATAAATCATTGGTTTATCATATACTGGCATAATTTGTTTTGATATAGCTATTGTTAGAGGATATAATCTTGTACCACTTCCTCCTGCTAATATTATTCCTTTTCTTGTTTTTATTTTAATCACCCCACATAATTATATATTTTCTGTTTCTTTTAAATATCTTTTCAAGCCATCTTTCCATTCTGGAACTTGTATTCCAGCTTCTTTTAATTTATTTTTTGACATTTGAGAATTAAATGGTCTTTTTGCTTGAACGACATTCATCATTTTTATATATTCTTCTGTAGTTACTGGATTAACTTTGCATGTAATATTTTGCTCGGCTAAAATTTCTTTTGTAAAATCATACCATGTTGTATATCCTTCATTTGTAGCATTGTATATTCCATAAGGTATTTGTTTTGCTACTGCTTGGTATATAATTTCACTTAAATCCTTTGCATAAGTTGGACTTCCATGTTGGTCTTGAACAACACTTATTTCATCTTTTTCTTTTCCTAATTTTGTCATAGTTTTTACGAAATTATTTCCTCCAATTCCATATAACCATGCTGTTCTAAAAATATAATATTCATCTAAGTTCTTTTCAATTCCTTGTTCACCATGTAATTTTGTAATTCCATAAGCTGTAACAGGCTTTTTTTCGTCATCTTCTTTATAGTCTTTAGATAAATCTAAGTCTCCACCAAATACATAGTCTGTTGAAATATGTACTAATTTTGCTCCTACTACTTTTGCAGCTTTTGCTAAGTTTGTTGGTCCATCACCATTTATTTTTTCTGCTAATTCTAAGTTTTCTTCTGCTTTATCAACTGCTGTATATGCAGCACAATTTATAATATAATCTGGTTTTGTTTCTTTTATAAATTTCATAACATTTTCTTCATTTGTAATATCTAATTCACTAACATCTGTTAAAATTAGTTCATTACCATTTGCAAACTTTTCTTTTACCTCTTTAGCTAACATTCCATTTGCTCCAGTAATTAGTATTTTCATTTTTATTTGCACATCCTTTCAATTTTTCTGTCTATATAATATCATTTATAATAAAAAAGTACAACCTTTTTCTTTATTTTTTCTATTTATCTTCTTTTTTTCTATAATCTTCTATTTTTTTATTCAAAATTGAAATTTCTTGTATTAATTCTCTTGTTTTAGAATTTTCTTGAGAAATTTTTAATGTTAGCATAAATATTAGATAAAAAGCTATAAAAATAGTTAGAAAAAATACCATATTTGATGCAACTTCAAATCCCAATTTATTTGATATTGTTTCTATAAAATTTGGTATGCATACTG
Organism: uncultured Clostridia bacterium; assembly: GCA_947584125.1. Lineage (GTDB taxonomy): Bacteria > Bacillota > Clostridia > TANB77 > CAG-508 > CANRMR01. Next base: position 15,286 of record CANPWI010000011.1, on the reverse strand, counting down.
CAATAATTAATAAAATACTAATAATTATCCAAATTATACAAAAATTAATTTGTAGTTTTTTATTTTTTATTTGTTTTATAATTACTAGTAAATAAATACATACTATTACTAATAAAACAATTCTAAGATTTAATGACATTTTTTCTTTTTCCTTTCCATCTAATGCTGTTTACAATTATTGCAATAGATACCTTTACTATATATGATACATTTTTCCAAGCATGTATAGATGACTTTCCACCTTGTCTTTCATTCATATTTACTGGTACCTCAATTACTTTTTCTCCACTTTTTATAACTGTAACTAAAGATTCTGGTTCAGGATATTCTACTGGATAATATTCACTAAATTTTTTTATAATTGTTCTATCTACTGCTCTAAACCCTGATGTTGGATCAGTAATTTTTTGATGACAACAAATTTTTATCATAAATGAAATTATATTTTTTCCTAATCTTCTCATAAAAGTAGACTGAAATTTGCTTTCATGTCCTTTTATATATCTTGAACCTATACATAAATTTGCTTTTTCATTAATTATTGGTTCACATATATTTTTTATATATTTAACATCATGTTGTCCATCTCCATCAAATTGAATTGCAATATCGTATCCATTTCTATATGCATATTTATAGCCTGTTTGTACAGCACCACCAATGCCTAAATTTGATATTAGATTTATATGATTTATATTATTTTCTTGTAATATTTTTAATGTATTATCTGTTGACCCATCATTTATTACTATATAATCTAAATCGTTATCATATTCTTCTATTGCTTTACATACATTTAATATATTTTTTTCTTCATTATATGCTGGTATTATTAATATAATTTTCATTTAATAACTCTCCAATTTTTTATTCCATAATCATGTGATTTATCACTAAAATTAGGATTATAATATGGATCTCCTTTTTCGTATATATCTTTCCATCTATTTTTAAATTTTTCTATTTCTTGATTAAATCTTTCTATTTTTTCTGGTGTGTCTTCATATCCTCTTGTTTTAGATTCATAATGAGTAAATGTAACGAATGGATCATATACAATTAATTTTCCTTTTTGTCTTATTTTTAAGCAGAAATCTAAATCGTTAAATGCAACTGGTAAATCTTCTGACATATATCCTACTTCTTCATATATTGATTTTTTTGCCATCATACAAGCTGCTGTTACAGCACTAAAATCTTGTATTGTACTTTCTCTTGCAAAATATCCATGTAGATGTCTTGGTAGTCCTCTAAATAAATGTGTAGCAACATTGTCAACACCTATTATAATTCCTGCATGTTGAATTGTATTGTCTGGGTAAAATAATTTTACTCCAACAGCTCCGACATCTTCTCTTGCTGCAAATCCTAGCATATCTTCAATCCAATCTTCTGTTTCTACTTCTGTATCATTATTTAATTGAACTATATATTCTCCTTCACTATTTCTTACACCTAGATTTATGATTTTTGAATAATTAAATCCCTCTTCTTCATATTTTACTACTTTAATTTTACTGTTGTTTTCTAATTCTTTATAATATTCCCATATTTCATCTGTTTGACTATTATTTTCAACAATAATTATTTCGTAATTTTTATATGTAGTTTTCTTTAATATTGAATCTATACATTTTTTCAATGTATCTTTTTCGTCTTTATTTGGTATTACTATAGAAACTTTTGGTGTTCCTTCAAACTCATACTTAACTCTATATGTTCCAAGTGTTGCACCATGTGTTACTTTTCCTTTTAGTCCAACTCTTTCTAAATGATCTTGTACAGCATATATTCCTGCTTCAAATGCATAAGGTTTTGCATTTCCTCCTGCTTGTGCTGTGGAATTAGGATGTACTCTCCAATGATATAATACTTTTGGTATATGTATTATATTTTGAGTATTTTCTGCCATTCTCAATATAATATCAAAATCTTGTGCTCCATCATATTTTGCTCTTTCTCCTTCTAGCTTGTCCATTAATTCTTTTTTGAATATACTAAAATGACATATGTAGTTATTTGCTCTTAAAAAGTCAAGTGAAAAATCTGGTTTAAAATGTGGGTTAAATCTTGGTTTATCAAGTGTTGTTATTTTGTCTTCATCAGTATATATAAATTCTACCTCTGGATTTTCATTTATACATTTTACTACTTCATATAAAGAAAATACTGGTAATAAATCATCATGGTCAAATAGGGCAATATAATCACCTGTGGCCATTTTTATACATTCATTAGTATTTCCTGCAATTCCTTTATTTTCTCCTAAAAATTTATATTTAATTCTGTCATCAGACTTATAAATTTCTTCTAAGCTTTTATCTTGCTCAGGACTACCATCTGCTAAGCATAATTCCCAATTTGTATAAGTTTGATTAATTAAACATTCTACCAATTCCTTAAAGAAATTATAAGGGGTATTATACATTGGAACTAAAAGACTTATTTTTGGATTAATTTTAAATACATGTTTTCTTTGCATTTCTATTTCTTTTTGTGTTGGTTCATTATTTTTAATCCATTCTTGATAAATATCATTTAAGTCTTCAATTACTTTATTATTTGCACCTGTTAAATTTGCTTTTATACTTTTTATTGTTGTTTTTATTCCTTCATTCTTTATAAGTCTAAATAGTTTTTTTATATTTCTAAAATTTATTTTTTTTACTAATAATGCTCCATATCTTAAAATTTTTCTTATTTTAGTTCCTTCTGGAAATAGTTTATCTCTTATTCTCATATTATCTATTCTCCTTTATTTAAACCTCTAAGTTTTCTTAATGGTTTTGTTATTTTCCATGATTTAGAATTTACTATTTGAGATATAATATCTTGTTTCTCTTTTACAAGTTTTTCTAAATCATTTATTTTTGTATCTTTTTGACTTATATTTGATTTTAACATATTTATCTCATTATCTCTATTTTTATCGATTTCCTCTAAAGCATTTATTTTTGAGTCTTTTTCATTTAATAGTTGCACCGCTTCCTTATACATTTGGTCTTTTTCGCTTTTTATTCTATCAATTATTTGTGTATAATAATTCGAATTTGAATGCACTTTCCAACTATTTTCACATCTAATTTTTAGCTGTAATTTTTCATCTAATTCATCAAAAATTGTTATATTTTCTTTTTTTATTCCTATAAGCTCATATATATATTGTGTTGATAATATGTTTCTAATTTCACTACTATACTTAAATGCTCTGTATATAATAAATTCAATAGGCATATTTTCTTCAAACCATTCTTGGTCATAAAAGTAAAATTGGTTATCTATAAAAAAAGCATTTTGAAATATTAAATCCCACAAGCCATATTTTACAAATGTTAAATTATCTATGTTTTCACTATTATACTTTATATTATATTTATCAAATACATTATTATCAGAATTTGTTATATTTAATTTTTGCTTTAATTCATCTTTAAATTTATTTATTATTTGTTTTGCTTCGTCTATTTTTTTATCTAAAAGCATATTTATTAAATATTCTTCAAAATTTTCTTTATTTCTTATATACTTACTAATTATTTCTGTTTCTGTATATTCATCTAATGTATTTATGTTATTTTGTTTCATTATATCTATATTTTTCTTTATACCTTCTATATGTGCTTTTGATGTATTATTTGCATTTGTTTTATATACATTTTGTTCTTTTATAATTGTTTGTATTTTATATTCTTCTCTTCTAATATTAGAGTATGAAACAAATTCTATACCGTTATCTATAAATTCTTTTTTGCTGCATTCTATAAAATATGAATTTACAAATAATTTAAAAAGATTAGTATCTAATTTTATAATTTCACTATATATTTCATTTTCCCTATTAGTTATAATGCTATCATCTTCATAAAATGTTATATTACGATTTATTGTTTCACTATTTGGTAAGTGCTTGTCTGTAAAAATAACATTTACTTTTTTGTAATCTTGTAATATATAATAATTTTTTCTATATATATATCCGTTTATATTCAAAATTTCTTCTATTTCTTTTAAGTTATATAAATTTTTTTGTTTTTTAGATGTAGATATGTTTTTTATAGAAGCTTTATTATTTTCTATTAATAGTATTTTTCCATTTTCTTTTAATTTTTCTGAAATTATAGTAAATTTATCATATATTTCTTTCAACTTATCTATTATTAATACATAGTCAAAAGTTATATCTATATTTTCTAGTTCTTTAATATCTATAACATTTGTTATGTTGTCCTTTATTATCATATCTTCTTTACTAGAAATTTCTAATATTTTTGCTTCATTTTCAAAAGGATACCAGTTTATTAAATTATTTTTTGATTGCTCTAATACTAATGTATAACCATCTACATTTTCTTTTTCTGAACAATTTTCTAATTCCATTATATTCTCCTATTTTTCAATTTTTTTAAAGGTAACCTTTGGGTCCATATCAAAACAGCCTACCATTTTTTTATATGATGTAATTTCAAATATTAATGCGTCATAATTTCTATTCATTATGATTAATTCTCCATTTTCATCAAATCTATTACAACTTATAGATAGTGTATATTTTCCTGGAGCTAATTTTAATTTTTGTTTGAATTCAAAAATATACTCATCATTTTCATTACATATACCTGTATCTATTCCCATAAAGTTTGTATTATTTCCACAAAGTTCTTTTCCATTAAAATCCTTAATAGTTACAGATACTAATGGATTTTTAACTGTTTTATTAAATTGGATTTTCATCTTTATGGATACCTCTTCATCATTATTTATAATAGTTAATGGCTCTGACTTATTATTAAATATTCCATAATCATATATTGCCGCTTCATTATTTCCATATACAATCATATCTGGGTTAATTGTAAAATGATTTTTCCAACTTGCTTTTTCAGAAATTGCTTTAATTGTTTCTTTGGTTATTTTATTTTTTCCTTTACTTCCACCTAAATCATTCATTTTGGTAATTAGCTTTTTATATTCTTCAACACCTTCTTTTACATCACCATCAAATACTTTTTTTCCATGTTGTAATATTATTGTCCTATTACAGTTATTTAATACATCTGTTATACTGTGTGTAACAAAAAGAATTGTTTTTCCTTTTTTCTTAAATTGCTCAAATTTTTTAAAGCATTTTAATTGGAATGCCATATCTCCTACTGATAAAACCTCATCAACTATTAAAATATCTGGATCAACATTTATTGCACATGCAAATGCAAGTCTTGCAAACATACCTGAAGAATATGTTTTAACAGGTTGACTTAAGTGATCTCCTATATCTGCAAAATCTATTATTTCTTGTTCTTTTGCTTTAATTTGTTCATTACTAAGTCCCATTATTTGGCCATGTTGATAAATATTTTCATATCCTGTAAGTTCTGGATTAAATGCTGTTCCTAATTCCAAAAGAGAACTTATTTTACCATTTATTTTTATAGTACCTGATGTAGGTACAGCTACACCTGTAATCATTTTTAACAAGGTAGATTTTCCTGCTCCATTTCTACCTAATATTCCAAGTATTTCTCCTTTTTTTAAATCTAAGTTAAAATCCTCCATAGCTGTAAAAGTTGTATGTTTTTTATATTTTGGTAATATAATTTCTAATAGTCTATCTTTTTTTCTACCATACATTTTATATACTTTTTTTAGATTTCTTATTTCAATAACATTTTCTTCATTTTCTGGTTTTTCATATTTTATTTCGTTTAACTCCATGTCTTCATTATTTTTACTCATAATATTTATGTCTCCTTAAAAATTAAATTTATAATACATCTGCAAAATCTTTCTTTGTTTTCTTGAATATGTGGTTACCCCAAATGAATAATATTATAGTTATTATCCAAAATATTATTGTATATATTCCATGTCCTTTTGTTATTATATTCTCACCTATAAATGCTTGTCTTGCACTACTTACTAAGTATGAAAATGGTATACATTGTAATATTTTTTGAATAGTTGGATGATTTGCTACCATTTGTATATTCCAAACAATTGGTGTAAACCAGAAGAATATTTGCATTACAATATTTAAAAGTTGTGAAAAGTCTGGTAATAATGTTACTACTGCTGATGTAAATCTAGTAAATGCTATTATAAAACAATATGCTGCAATTAATGAATAAAGTAATACCAATAAATTTGGAATATATCCAAAAAATGAACTTACAACTATTGATATTAAAAATAAAAATAATGACACATAAGCTGATGATACTATAGATATTAATGGTATAACATCTACAGGAAATACAACTTTTTTAACTAAATAGCTATATGCTCTTATTGAATTGCTTGCATTAATTATTGTATCATTTACTGTCATCCACATTGACATAGCTGGTAAAAACCAAGAAACATAAGGATAGTCTCCTGAACTACCAACTTTTAATATATATTGAAATACTATTACATAAGTAATCATAAATACAAATGGTTGTAAAAATCCCCATATTGCACCTAAACTTGTATTGGCAAAACGATTTTTAAAATCATTCTTTCCTAACTTAAAAATTAATTTTCTATTTTTCATTGCAGTTTTTATAAAATTCATAATTTACTCCTTTGATAATTGATACTGTTTTATTTTATTCTATACTTTAGATATTTCTTTGTCAATCAAAAAAGATTAATAGTAATATTGCCATCTTTTGCTATGTAATTTTCCTTTACATTCATTTCTTTTATCCATTCTCTAGTTTCAAATGTTTTATATGGTCCTGTATTTTCACCTTGTCCTATATCGTTGTTCCATAACCATTCTGGTGTTGGCCACAAACATATTTTAGGATTTACTTGTTTATAAAGCTCTTTTGTTGCACCTTGTTGACCATGATGAGCTATTTGTAAAATATCACTTTTTAATTTTTCTTTTTGTGTTTTTAGTAATTTTTCACTACTTTTTTCACCAGTATCTCCTAAAATTAATAAGCTCTTGTTGTTTGTTGTAAATTTTATTACCATACTTTGTTCATTCCCAGGATTTTCTGTAATTTCAGGATTTTTTATTCCTAATATTTCTGCTTGTACATTATCTATTTTAAATATATCATTTATATTTGGTTGTACTACCTTATCTTTTATTTTTTCTGATTCTAGTGTTTCTAAAAAATATTCTGTAAAATCTGCTCTTTGTGGTTCATATTGTTTATACCAACTTAATTCATTTGTAGATACATAAATTTTATTAATTAAAATATCTGTATTATTTACTATTTGAGTAAAAGCACCAACATGGTCATCATGTGCATGTGTTAAAAACCATGCATCTACTTTTCCGCCATTTTGATTAATTTGGTCTATTAATTGATCTTTATCATCTATAGTACCTCCATCAATTACAATTAATTTTCCTTGATGTGTTTTTATTAGGTAACCCATCATTTGTCTATCTCCTTGTGGTGATAATTGAGTTAAGGTAGTATTTTTTTGTGAATAATTTTGGAAATAAAATAATGATATTGCTATAATTAATATAAAAATTAATACAACATAGAATCTTTTTTTATTATTAATCTTTTTTTGTTCCATTATTTTCCCTTTCAGTATTAATTATTTTATTATTTCTAATCAATTTATATTTAATGTAATTTTATATGTTTAAATATTATTTTACCTAAACATGGAAAATTTAAAATTATAAAATTTTCTATATAATACATAAAACTTTCAGTTTTATATAATTTATGAAATATACTAAAATATCTAAAATTAAAATTCTTTTTTTGTTTTAGCATTTGGAAATATTTCAATGCTTTACTATTTTGTCTTTGAATTTTTGGTGGGAATTTTTCTTTATTTTCTACATATACTCCAAAAATACCAAGTTTAACATCAATAAATAAATTTCTAATTTCTTCAAATTTTTCTAATTTATATGATTTTTTTTCTATTCCAACTTCGTTAGTTCCATGTTGTCTGTATTTTATATATTTTTCTGGCATATATGCAACTTTTCCATTTAAATTTGCAATTAAACCTATCCAATGGTCGTGAATTAAATGTTTTGAGGTTTTAGGTATTGGTAATATATCTTTTATTGTTTCTTTTTTAGCAAGTATGGTACACCCTGTTATGCAATTATATAAATAATTAAGCTTATAACTATGTACATATTTTTTTATTTTTTTAGTTAGCTTCATATAGTCATTAAATGAAGGATGTATAGTATTTAAGTTTTCATCTACTATTTCTAAATCTCCAAAAACTAAATCCACATTCTCTTGTTTTAATTTTTCCAGTGACTTTTCTACTTTTTCTACTTTCCAAATATCATCTTGGTCTGCTAACATATAATAGTTTGCTGTAACTTTTTGTAATAAAAATTCTATATTTTTTGTTACACCAATATTTTTTTCTTGAAAATATATTTCTATATTTTTATTATTTTGATATTGTTTTAATATTTCTAATGTTTTATCTTTAGAGCAATCATCGGAAATAATTATTTTTATATTTTTATATGATTGATTTAATATACTTTCTATTTGTTGTTTTAAATATTTTTCTCCATTATAAGTTGGGAGTAAAATATCTATTTGTTCGTACATAATTCCACTCCTATTTTTAATAACAAATATAATGTTTATAACCGCTTAGTCTTTTTTGTATTATATACTTTGGTTAGTTATTCGTCAAGGAAATTTTAATGATGGCTTTTTTCTTTAAATTATTTATTTTTTACCATCTTAAATACCAAATAACTTATTATTGGAAAATGTAAAATTACTATTTCTTTATATAATCTTTTTCCTATTCCTTTAAAGTATAAATATTTGAAATATTTATATAGTTTCCAATAAAATATTTTTGATTTTTGTGCTTGTTTAAAATATTCTAGAACATTGTTTTCTAATATTTCTAAATTATTGTCTTTTATTTTATTACTATAGTCTTTACACATTTTTGTACCTGCTAAATATGTATTTGTTATTACATTATATCTATATTCTAAAAAAGATTTATAGTTATTTCCATTTTTATTTTTCCAAATTTTTATATTTTGTTTTAAATCTCTTCCACCAAAAATGTTATTTTCATGTATTCTGTAGCCTAGAAGCGGTTTATCTATACAGTAAATTCCATTTAATCTACTTGCTATATATAATGAATGCCAGTCATGTGCAAAAGTGTTATCTGTAAAAGGTAACATTATATCTTTTACTTCTTTAGTTATTAATTGACTACATCCTATTGCAATATGTCTTGAAAATGGCAATATACTTTGTTTTTTATTTGTTAATATTGGTAAATTTTTATACCTTAAATAACTTTCATTTAAAATATTACCATCTTTATCTATTTGATTTGCATCACAATATACTAAACTAACATTTTCTTCTTTTATAGCTTTTACACATTCTTCTATTTTAGTTGGATACCATATATCATCATGGTCTGAAAAAGCTATATATTCACTTGTTGATTTTGTTAGTAAAAATTCAAAACTTTTTGTACAACCTATGTTTTTTTCTTGTATATATAATTTTATTCTATTGTCTTTTTTTTCGAACTCTTTTAATATTTTAACAACATTTTCATTGCTTGAAAAATCGTCTGAAATTATTAAATTAAAATTTGAATAGGTTTGGTTTAAAATACTATTAATTTGCTCGTTTAAAAATTTTGGATTTGTATTATATGTGGTTAATAATATATCTACCTTATCTTCCATTTTTTTATTTATATTACCTTTCATATTTAACTTTTTCTTATTTTATATTATATTCTCTTATTTGTAAACATTTTTTTCATTTATATATATATAATTTTTATTTGTTTTTATAGTTTATTTTTTACAATCTCTACTATATCTGCTATATAATCTCCTAATATTGGAATGTTTAAGGTTACAATTTTTTGTAATATTAATACAATTATTGCTGTTATTATTGTTACACCTATTCCAATTCCAATTCCTTTTGATATACCAGATAATAAATTTCTTTTTAATATTTCTTTTTTGCTACCTAATATTTCTGCAAGTTGTACAACATTATTTCTTTCTAATATATAATTTATTTTATCTATATTTTGCATGAGTTTATCAGCTTTTGATTTTTTTATAAACATCTCTTTTCTCCTATATATATTTATAATGCTACTTTTTTCCTTTTTTATACATTTTTAGATATTAAAATAAATTCTTTATTCGACAAATTTCCTCTTGTATTTTTACCTGTTAATGATATAATAAGTTATAAAAATTTATTTTTAATATTTATATGAGCAACATACAAATTGCTCGAATGGAGGTTTTTATGAACAGAAATGAAATTGATGAAAATTTAAAATGGGATTTATCTTTAATTTATAAATCTAATGAAGATTTTTATCTAGACTTTAATAAAGTAAAAGAAAATATAAGTTTGATTCCTAGTTTTAAAGAAAAGTTTTTAGATAATGCTGAAACCTTTTTAGAATTTATGAAATTAATAGAAGATACTTGTAGAAAACTTGAAAAGATGTATCAATATACTCATTTAGCAGTTGATGTTGAACCAGAGAATAATGAAATACAAAATTTATATTCACAAGTTCTTAGCTTATATGACGATTACTCTCAAAATACTGTTTTTATAGATTTAACTATTTCAAAAAATCCTGAAAAAGCAAAAGAAGTTATTTCTTCTGATAACACCAAAATATATAGTAAATATATTAATGATATTTTAAGAAGTAGCTCACATTTAGCAAGTGATGAGGTCGAGGATGTTATTGCTAAAGCAGACTCTATTTTAAATTCACCTTATGAAACATATTCAGTTTTTCGTCCTGAATTTAAGCCTGTTAATATAAATGGTAAAGAAGAATTTTTAAATCAAGAAACTCTTTCAGAATTTTTAAAAAATCCTGATGAAAATATAAGAAAACAAGCTTATGAAAATTTATATGGAGAATACAAAAAATTTGGTAATGTTTTTGCAAGTACTTTATCAGGTACAATTAAGCGTGATGTTTTCTATTCTAAAGTACATAAATTTAATTCACCTTTAGAAGCTAGTTTATTTTCAGATAATGTACCAAAAGAATTATTTTATAAAGTAATAGATATGGCACTTAATAAATATCATTACCTTTTACTTGATTATGTATCTCTTAGAAAAAAAATTATGAATAAAGATAAATTAGAAATTTATGATATGAATGTACCTCTAGCTAAAGAGCCTGATATAAAATATAGTTTAAATGATGCTTTTGATTTAATTTTTGAAGCTACTAAATGTTTTGGAGAGGATTATCAAAAAATATTAGAAAAAGCAAGAAATGAAAGATGGATTGATTATTATACTCATACTGGCAAAAGACAAGGAGCATATTCTTCTGGTTGCTATGATACAAATCCTTATATTTTAATGAGTTATTTAGATGATGTAAAATCAATATTCACTCTAATTCACGAACTTGGTCATAGTGTACATTCATACTATTCATCTCACAATCAACCTTATATATTATATGATTATAAGATATTTGTAGCTGAGGTTGCATCCACTGTTAATGAAAATTTATTAATGTATACATTACTTGAAAAAGCTAAATCTAAAGAAGAAAAAGCATATTTATTATATAACCAAATATTTGAAAATATAACTTTAATATATAGACAACCATTTTTTGCTAACTTTGAAAATATATTACACGAAAAAGCTTCTAATAATGAAGGTCTTTCAAACCATACAATTACAAGTCTTTATGGAGATTTAACAAAAGAGTATTGGGGTAGTGATGTTAATGTTACAGAACTTTCTAATTATTTTTGTTATGCTGTACCACACTTTTACTATAATTATTATGTTTATAAATATACTGTTGGTCAATGTGTATCTTCAGTTATTGCATCAAGAATATATAACGGAAATACTGAGCAAAAAGAAAAATACTTAAACTTTTTGAAATCTGGATGTACAAAAGACCCTATTGAATTACTAAAAGATGCTGGAGTTAATCCATTAGATGATATAATATATGATGAAGCCTTTAAAAACTTTGAAAAACTTTTAAACGATTTTAAAGAATGTTTATAAAATCATTGCTTTTTTTACTATTGTATTATATAATATTATACACTAAAAAAGCGTTGTTATTATGTTATGCAAAGGAGGGTTAGTATGGATAATTTTAGTTTTCCTCGGGCAAAGCAGTTTACACAAAAGTTTTTTGATGAGTTCAAAAGCTTAGGCATTGAGTATTTACATTTCAAAATGGAAAAAGGTCGCCAAGTTGGTATTCCCTTTTTCGTTGGAAGCTCTTATTGTGAAACAAGCTACATGTACTATGCAAGTTTTACAATTAGATGTAATTACTCTGATTATATCGATTTAGACTTTCTAAAAAGCTTAATCGAAAAAGAATATTTCAGGATTTATTCTGAAGATATATGGCTCAAGCTTACAATGAACTATAAAAAGAAGTTATTATCCATTTATTCTGAGAAAATGTAATAACAAAGAGAAATCCCCAAAATTGGGGATTTCTTCTATTTTCCTAGAAAAATTTGAACATAAATTTTACCATATTTAGGACTACTTACTACTCCTATTCCTGTATAATTGAATGAACTATTTAAAATATTTGCTCTATGACCAGATGAATTCATCCAAGCATTTACTGCTCCACTATTAGTAGAATTTCCTGCTAAATTTTCTCCTGCTGATTTGTATGAAACTTTAAAACTTTTTAGCATGTCAAATGGAGAACCATATATTGGTGAATTGTGTGAAAAATAATTATTATCTACCAAATCCTTTGCTTTAATCCTTGCTACATTTAATGCTTCCGCATCTATTTTTAATGCAGAAAGTCCATTTTGAGTTCTTTGATTATTAATTAAATTAAATACTTCTTTTTCATCTGTGCTTAAATTGGTAGTTGTTTGATTATTTTGTGATGTATTAGTTCCTGTATTTGTTCCAGTATTGTTACTATTAGGATAAATTGGTTTTATGTATTTTTGACTAACTGCTCCAATATAATCGCCTTCTACCTGAACAATATACCAGTCTCCCACTCCTGCAAATACTCTAATATATTCATTCTTTTTTACTGTTGTAACTATGTTATATCCTGTACCTGGACCACTCCTAACATTTAAAGTTGTTGCAGTTACAAGTCCTGTTGAAAAATCTACTTTATAATAATGTTGCATTCCAAATGATGTAGAAGCAATGCAAATAGTTATTGCAAATATAACAAATATTCCTACTTTTAATATACTTTTCTTATTCAATTTGATTATTTTCATTTATAATATCCTCCTATATTTTTTATCTATACATATATATGGATATTATAATGAATAAATTACTAAAAAAACAAAAACTGTTTGATAATTTTTCATCATCAAACAGTTTTTACACTTCAATTACCTGCCAAAGTATAGTATCCACTTTGTCTTGGCAATATTGATTTTTTCCTCCTTTAAACTCTTTATCTTAGCATTGTTAGCAACATAAATTTCTAACTGTTGTTGCACAAGAGTATCAGACTTGAGTTCAGGAAAAAGCGTAACCAAAGTAATTGAACTTTCTTCTGTTTTCAGGTCAGCAAATGTGTCATGTTCATGCGCCAAATATTCCTTCACAATCTTATCAATGTCCTGTTCAATAGCTGTATTTTCTTCTTGATACATTGCAATTTTTTCATCTAAAATATTTGCGGTTGCTACTTCGGTTATTGAGCAACAAATTGCAATAATTAAACTTACGCATAAAAGACCAGACATTCCGGACATCACAAAAAATACAAAAAATAAATCATAGATAGTACCCTCATATTTACTGTCCCTATTAGCATATCTTACCGTCAACACTGAAAATGTTACAAGAGCAAGCACTGCTATTCCTAAAATCAGAATTAACATACAAATTCCTCCTTAAAATAATCATTTTACAATAGTTGCATATATATAAACCTGTGATGAAAACAGGAGTACAAAAATAAGTCTAGAATGCACTAGAATAATATAATTATATCATGGTAACATAATATTTTCAAGTGAATAATTTCCATTTCTGGTTAAATTTCAATGCACTTATACCACTATATTGTTTGTAAATGTCAAGTAATTTATTTTTGTTCAAAAAAGACCATTCCTTTTGAAACGGTTTAAAATTTTTGTTGCAGTAATTTTGCAGTAATTTTGCAGTAAAAAAGTTTATTGCAAACAAAAACAGAGATATAAAAATCTCTGTTTTCTTACTGTGGTGCGGATGAAGGGACTCGAACCCCCACGCTTTTGGCACTGGTTCCTAAGACCAGCGCGTCTACCAATTCCGCCACATCCGCATTTATAAATTTATTACTTAAATATAATAGCACATTTTTTATTTATATGTCAATACTTTAATTTAATTTTTTGCATAAATTTAGAACCATAAAATTTATGGTTCCTTTTTTCTATTCTTCATTATTTTCATAACTTGAACACATTGATTCGTCTGGTTCTTTTGTATCACATCCAAGTATTGGTTCAACAATAATTTGTTCTAACATACATTGTTGTCTTTGCTCATCATTATATTTACAACTTCCTACTGTACAGTTTATTTTTTGATTCTTATCCATATCATTAACCTCCTAATGTTTAATATAATTAGTATATCCTATATTTTCTTTATTATAATTGAAAATTAATGTTTAATTGGATAATTTTGGTATAAAAAAATATTAATTTTTAAATTTATTAATTATTATTTTATTAATTTTAATTTTTATTCTGTTTTTCTGCCTCATTTAATTGATTATTTCTAGTATTTTCTATTTTATTACATTCTTTTGGATTCTTGAAGCTTAAGTACCAACTCATTCCATTTCTCTCCTTTTGTATTTCTTTGTTTCTTTCTTCTAATTCTAAAAATGTTTTTGGTGAAGGAATAATAACTGGTTCATTTGGCATCCAGTTTGCTGGTGTTGAAGCATTATTGCAGTCAGCAATTTGTAATGCGTTTACAATTCTTATTATTTCAGGAATAAATCTTCCTATATTTAATGGATATACTAATATTACTCTTACAACTCCTTTATCATCTATTATAAATACATTTCTAACTGTTTCTGTAGTAGATATGTCATTTGCAATCATTCCATATTTTCTTGAGATTTCTCCATTTCTATCTGCAATTATTGGAAAAGGAACTCTAACACCAGTTTTACAATAAATATCATATAACCATGCTAAATGTGAGCTATTACTATCTACACTTAATCCTAATAAACATGTATTCATTTGTTCAAAATATGTATTAGCTTTACTAAATGCTATTATTTCTGTTGTACACACAGGAGT